>JANPNF010000379.1:0-10461 GCA_031427315.1 Burkholderiales bacterium
TCACCCATGTGTCGCTCGAGGCCGGCGACAACCAGGCGCAGGCGGGGCAAGACGCAGTCCAGCTGATGACGGTGCACTCCGCGAAGGGCCTGGAGTTCGACTGCGTGTTCATCACCGGCCTCGAAGAAGGCCTGTTCCCGCACGAAAACAGCACCTCCGACCTCGATGGGCTGGAAGAAGAACGACGGCTGATGTACGTGGCGATCACGCGCGCGCGCAAACGCCTCTACCTGAGCTGCAGCCAGACCCGCATGCTGCACGGCCAGACCCGCTACAACATCAAGAGCCGCTTCTTCGACGAGCTGCCCGAAGCCTCGCTAAAGTGGATCACTCCGCGCAACCAGGCCTTCGGTTCGGGGTTTGCGCGCGAATACCAGGCGGCGTGGGCGAGAGGCTCCGGCCTGGGCTCGATCGTCGGGGCGGGGCGCGTGGAAACTGCGGCACCGTCAGTGATTCCGAAAGCACCGTCACACGGCCTGAAATCGGGCCAGAGCGTGTTCCACACCAAGTTCGGCGAGGGCGTGATCGTTACCCTCGAAGGCAGCGGTGACGACGCTCGCGCTCAGGTCAACTTCGGCCGCCATGGGATGAAGTGGCTGGCGCTTTCTGTTGCGAAGTTGACTCCGATCAACTGAACGTGCTGATGTTGGTTCGTGCTGCCGAGGGCGTGGGGTGACCGGCTCCGCTCATGTCCCCCAGGCCGGGTCGCCTCCTAAACGCTTCGAGTGAGACCGATCCGGCCTTCCTCCTTGACTTCGCTACGCCGGTCACCCCACGCCCTCGACAGCCGGCACTGTGGTAGCACACCAAGGATTCAACGCCAGAACGCTTTGGGGGGTGGTTGGAGCACTGCGGTGGGGCGCTGTGTGGAGTGAAGTCAAGGAGGAGGGCCGAAGGGATTTCAGCCGAAGAGGATGGCTGCTGAACCGGCCCGGGGGACATGAACGCAACACAGCGGCTCGGCGCAGTGCTCGCACGCCGACCTCACTTGCTTTTATCTGTGTGAAGGTGAACTGGCATCAGCGCAGCAAGGGTCGCAAAGTCGGCCACACATTCGCCAGCATCGTTGGGTGCCCGACCTCTGCCACATGGATGCGGTCGGCCTGGTACTGTGAATCAGGTACGCCTGCCATCAGAAATGGCACCAGCGCCGCGCCTTCTTCCTTCGCCACGTTGACGAACATCGCGGCCAGCTCGTCGTTGTAGCGGCGGCCGTAGTTCGGGGGGATCTGCACGCCGACCACCAGCACCTTGGCACCAGCTGCCTTGGCGGCCTGCGCCATCTGTTGCAGGTTGCTCAGGCTGCCCTTGAGCGGCAGGCCACGCAGGCCGTCGTTGCCGCCGAGTTCAAGGATCACATGCGTGGGTCGGGTTTGGGCCAGCAGCGCCGGCAGGCGCGACAGGCCTCCTGATGTGGTGTCGCCGCTGATGCTGGCGTTGATCACCTTGGCATCGATTTTTTCGCTGGCGAGCTTGCGCTCCAGCAGCGTCACCCAGCCGCTGCCGCGTTTCAGGCCGTACTCGGCCGACAGGCTGTCGCCGACCACCAGCACCGTGTTGCGCGACGCATGGCTGCCCTCAGTGGCATGGACGAGCGCGGCCATCGGCATTTGCGACCGAGCTTGTTCGCCTACAACGCCGAGGACGATCAGCGCGGTACAGTGAATCAGGCCGTGCAACCAACGCCTGCGGGCGGGTTCTATCGGAGTCGCGGCAGGCATCCGTGGTGTGCCACGTGAAATCTGTTCCATCGCTGTCCCTTGTGTCCACTCATCCATGTCCGATCCCATCATCGCTGTCGACCACATCACCAAGCAGGTGCCCGATCCGGGTGGCCCTTTGACTATCCTGCACGACATCAGTTTCGCGCTGGCTCGTCAGCAGTCGGCAGCCATCGTCGGCGCCTCGGGATCAGGCAAGAGCACGTTGCTGTCGATCATCGCCGGATTGGACACGCCCACCACCGGCAGCGTTCGCCTGGCCGGCACCGATTTGTTCAGCCTCGACGAAGACGCGCGCGCCGCGGTGCGGGCAGCACACGTCGGCTTCGTGTTTCAGAGCTTCCAGCTGCTGGGCAACCTGAACGCGATCGAAAACGTGATGCTGCCGCTGGAATTGCAAGGCCGCAGCGATGCGCGGGCGCGGGCCACCGAGATGCTGGGCCGTGTCGGCCTGGGCGACCGGCTGCGGCACTACCCGAAGGTGTTGTCGGGCGGCGAGCAGCAGCGCGTCGCGCTGGCGCGTGCTTTCGTGGTGCAGCCGGCCGTGCTGTTGGCCGATGAGCCCACCGGCAGCCTGGATTTCGCCACTGGCGAGCGGGTGATGGCGTTGATGTTCGAGTTGAACCGGGAGAGCGGCACCACACTCGTGCTGGTGACGCACGACCGTGCCGTGGCAGCACGTTGCGACCGGCAGCTGCGCATAGACGCTGGCAGGGTGACGCTGGAGGCAGCTCCCGCTTGACGGGGCGCGCCAGCGTGTCGGTGCCTCAGTTGGCGAACTTGTAGTCGGTCTTGTACTTCGCGCGGATCTCGTCGCGGAACTTGGCGATCTTGAGTTGACCGAGCTTTTGCTCGAGCTGCGGGCGCACCTCGGCGAGCGACGGCCCTTGGGCTTCGCGGGTGTCGTCGAGCCGGATGATGTGCCAGCCGAACTGCGACTTCACCGGCACCTCGGTCATCTCGCCCTTCTTCAGCTTGGCCATCGCCTGACCAAACTCGGGCACATAGACATTCGCGCTGGCGAAATCGAGGTCGCCGCCGTTTTCGCCCGAGCCGGTGTCCTTCGAGCTTTTCTTCGCCACGTCCTCGAACTTGGCGCCGGCCTTGATTTGCGTGATCAGGCTCTTGGCCTGGTCTTCGGTATCGACCAGGATGTGACGTGCGCGGTACTCAGTGCCGCCGGCGCCGGAAGATTTGGCGTATTCGGCTTGAATCTCTGCATCGCTGATCGGATTGGCCGCTTGATACTGAGTGAACAGCTCGCGGATCAGGATCGTCTGGCGGGCAAATTCCATCTGGACCTTGTAATCGGCCTTGCTCTGGAAGCCACGCTTCTCGGCCTCCTGCACGAACATCTCACGCAGCACGACCTCATCGCGCACCTGCGCGTCGAGTTCCGGTGTGCGGCGCTGCTGGCCCTGCTTCAGGATCTGCTCCATCAGCGCGTCGACGCGTGCCTTGGGCACCGCCTTGCCGTTGACGACGGCAATGTTCTGCGCCGCAACCGGCAGTGCGATCAACAAGGCGGTGGCCAGCGACGCGGCCAAACCAGTGGGGGTGGAGAGCAACTTGTTCATGAGAGGAAGCTTTCAGCGCGTGTGGAGGCGGGCGACCGGCGGGCCGGAAGAAAACAGGGCGGGTCAGACCTCGCCAGGAGACCGCGCGTCGATGATCAGTGCGTGGATGCCGACCTGCATCTGCACCCTCAAAACATCATAAACGAGGCGATGACGGGCGACCCTGCTCAGCCCGGCGAAGCGCTCGCTGACCAGTCGCACGGTGTAGTGGCTGCCCTCGCGAGCACCGGCATGGCCGGCGTGCAGGTGGCTGTCGTCTTGCAGCATGAATTCGGTGGGCTGCAGTGCGGCGCGCAAGGCGGCTTCGATCTGGTCGGGCAGGCTGCTCATCACGGTGTCTCGGTGGGGGTGGGTATGAAGCGAGGCATCAGGGTGCCGGGGGCTTCGGATCGGCCTCGTCGGGCAGGGCATGGCGGCTCAGGTACACCCCCTGCGCCAGCATGAACACGATCATCAACCCCATGCCGCCGAACAGTTTGAAG
The DNA here is from genome assembly GCA_031427315.1 of Burkholderiales bacterium. Classification (GTDB taxonomy): domain Bacteria; phylum Pseudomonadota; class Gammaproteobacteria; order Burkholderiales; family Burkholderiaceae_C; genus PBB1. The sequence continues at coordinate 3,781 of JANPNF010000379.1, forward strand.
TTGACCCAGGTGTCGGTCGAATACTGTGTGGCCACGTAAATGTTCAGCACGCCCATCACGACGAAAAACGCGACCCAAGCCCAGTTCAAGCGCGCCCACAAGGCATCGGGCAGGCGGAGTTGCTCGCCCATCATTTGCCGCGGCAGGTTTTTGTCGAACAGCGCGGCGCTGCCCCACAGGCCGAGCGCCATGGCCCAGTACAGCACCGTTGGCTTCCACTTGATGAAGGTTTCGTTGTGAAACCACACCGTCGCGCCGCCCAGCACCACCACCAGCGCTAGGCTGACCCACAGCATCGTGTCGATCTTTTTGCCGCGCGCCAGCATGATGGCGATCTGCGCCAGCGTCGCCACGATCACCACCACCGTGGCCAGCAGCACAGGCGCTTCGTTGGCACCGACCACGCCGCCCGAGACGATGAAGCCGAAGTGCTCGGTAGCGAACGCAGCAGCCCAGTCTTTGTGAGCTTCGGCGTATTTGAAGGTGCCGAAGAACAACAGGATCGGCAGGAAGTCGAGCAGCAGTTTCATGGGTTCGCGGGGATCAGCGCCTAGCGCCCGATCCGCGGTGCGGAGCTCGGTGCTGTCAGGTCGGAGGTTTAAAGTCTATCGAAGCCGAGTTGATGCAAAAGCGCTCGCCGGTTGGTGCCGGCCCGTCGTTGAATACATGGCCCAGGTGAGAGCCACACCGGTTGCAGCGCACCTCAATGCGCGTCATGCCGTGGCTGCGGTCGGTAATGCGCTCGACCACCGTGCTGTTGATCGGCTCCGAGTAACTGGGCCAGCCGCAGCCCGCATCGAACTTGGTGCCGGCTTCGAACAGCGGCGCGCCGCAGCCAATGCAGTGGTAGCTACCGGCTTGCCAATGGTCCCAGTATTTGCCGCTGAAGGCGCGTTCGGTGGCGGCTTGGCGGGCGACCTCGTACTGCGTCGCATCGAGCTGGGCACGCCATTCGGCATCGGTCTTTTGCACGTCGCGGGGCTTGTCGTCTTTCATTCGGGGATCCTCAAACATGGTCATTCACGATGAACATGACACCTCGATGTGCTGCGCCCAAGCGGGCGGCAACCCGGCATCGGCCGAGGTGTCGTGCGCTTCGTCGAACGGGTGTTCCAGAACTTTCAACAGCCGCTGCACTTCCGAGAAATCGCCGGTCTCCGCTTGCCGGATCGCGGCTTCGGCCAGGTGGTTGCGCAGCACTACGCTCGGATTGACGCGGTTCATTGCGGCGGCTCGGTGTGCATCGTTGCTCTGTTCAGCCCGCAGCCGTTGGGCGTAGGCGGTCGACCAGCGCTCTCTGAACTGCGGGTCGTTGAAGAGGCCCATTACAGCGCTGTTGTCTGCATCCTCGGCGCTGCTGAATGCCGACAGGCGCCGAAACACGATGGTGTGATCAATCTGCTCATGGGCCATTTGCTTGAGCAAGGTGTCGATCAGCCCGGCGTCGTCTTTATGAGCCGTCGTGAAGCCGCATTTGCGGCGCAGGCAAAGGCGCATTGCGTCGGCGTAGATCGTCTTGTAGGACTCGAGCGCCGCCAGCGCGGCGTCGGTGTTGTCGTTGCCGATCAGCGGCATCAGGCCTTGCGCCAGCGCACGCAGGTTCCAGAACCCGACGTTCGGCTGGCTGGCATAGGCATAACGGCCCTGGCGATCGGTGTGGTTGCAGATGTGCGCCGGGTCGTAGCCGTCGAGAAAGCCGAACGGGCCGTAGTCGATCGTCAGGCCCAGGATCGACATGTTGTCGGTGTTCATCACGCCGTGGCAGAAGCCCACCGCCTGCCACTGCGCCATCAGCTCGGCGGTGCGGCGTGCGACCTCGGCCAGCAGCGCCACATACGGCTGCGGCGCGTCGCGGCATGCGGGGTAATGGTGCGCGATGACGAAGTCGGCCAGCCGCTGTAACGCGCCGGTATCGGCCCACTGCGCGAAGTGCTCGAAGTGGCCGAAGCGGATGAAGCCGGGCGCCACCCGCGTCACCACCGCCGCGGTTTCCAGCGTTTCGCGCAGCACCGGCATCGGCGAGCCGGTGATGCACAGCGCACGGGTGGTCGGGATGCCGAGACCGTGCATTGCCTCGGAGCACAGGAACTCGCGGATCGACGAGCGCAGCACCGCGCGGCCGTCGCCCATGCGCGAGTACGGCGTCAGGCCGGCGCCTTTCAGTTGCAATTCTTGCGGGCCGTTCGGTGTGTCGATCTCGCCCAGCGACAGCGCGCGCCCATCGCCGAGCTGGCCCGCCCACACGCCGAACTGGTGGCCGCTGTAAACACTTGCCAGCGGCCGCATGCCCGGCCACAGCGCATTGCCGCTGAACACCGCCAGCGCATCCATATCCGGTCGCGTCTGCCAGTCGGCGGGCAGGCCGAGCAGCTCGGCGCATGAATCGCTGTGCGCCACCCAGTGCGGTGCGGGCAGCGGTTGCGGCGGCAGTTCGGTGTGGAACTCAGCGCCGAGGGCATGAAAGCGGTTGCGCCAGTGCCAGTCCGGGCCCGCTGCCAGCGTGCTGACCTCTGTGGTGGCGTTGTTGCGATTCATGGATGGCAGTGTATTGGGGCGCTCATGTCACCGCGTGGTCGGGGCCAAATCTGAAACGCACCTGGGCTGCGCCTTATGTGCGCCGAGCTTCTTATCATTCGGCCTCGTTGCAGTGTTCAAAACTGCTGTTCAACCAGAGAAAGCCCGCCATGCCGACCCTTCCCGGCCAGATGATGCAGATGCCGCTGTCGATCTCGTCGCTGATCCGCCATGCGGCGCGGCACGCGGGTGATGTCGAGGTGGTGTCGCGCCGTGTCGAGGGCGACTTGCACCGCAGCACCTACGCCGAGGTCGAACGGCGTGCGCGGCAGGTGGCGCAGGCCCTGGCGCGATTGGGGATCGACGTCGGCGAGCGCGTCGGCACGCTGGCGTGGAACGGCCATCGCCACCTGGAGCTGTTCTACGGCATTTCGGGGTCTGAACGCGTTTGCCACACCATCAACCCGCGGCTGCATGCCGATCAGATCGCCTGGATCATCAACGACGCGCAAGACCGGGTGCTGTGCTTCGACGCGACCTTCCTGCCGCTGGTCGAGGCCTTGGCGCCGCAGCTCAAAAGCGTCGCGCACTGGGTGCTGATGACCGACCGTGCGCGCATGCCTACGGGCTCGTCGTTGAGCAACCTGCTGTGCTACGAAGACCTGCTGGCCGCCGAGGACGGCCACTGGGCCTGGCCCGAGTTCGACGAGAACACCGCGTCGGGCCTTTGCTACACCTCGGGCACCACCGGCATGCCCAAAGGCGTGCTTTACAGCCACCGCTCGACGGTGCTGCACGCGCTGGGCCAGGTGTCGGTCGATGCGATGGGCATCGGCTCGCGCGACGTGATCCTGCCTGTGACGCCGATGTTCCACGTCAATGCCTGGGGCGTGCCGTTTGCGGCGCCGATGGTCGGCGCCAAGCTGGTGTTTCCAGGGCCTCGGCTCGACGGCGCGTCGCTGCACGAACTGATGGAATCCGAGCGCGTGACCTTCACCGCCGGCGTGCCGACAGTGTGGCTGGGGCTGATCGCGCACATGAAGGCGCAGGGGCGGCAGTTCAGCACGCTGCGCCGCACGGTGATCGGCGGTGCGGCCTGCCCGCCCGCGATGATGCGCACGCTGGAAAACGATTTCGGCCTGGAGGTGATCCACGCCTGGGGCATGACCGAGACCTCGCCGCTGGGCACACTCGGCCAGCTCAAGGCCAAGCATGTGGCACTCGACGCCGAGTCACGGCGCGCGCTGCAGCAAAAGCAGGGCAAGGTGATCTACGGCGTCGACCTCGCCATCGTCGATGCCGACAACCAACCGCTGCCCTGGGACGGTTGCACCCCCGGCCAGCTGCTGGTGCGCGGCCATTGGGTGGTTGATCGCTACCTCGGCAGCCGGGAGTCGCCACTCATCGACATGGCTGGCGAGCGCTGGTTCCCGACCGGCGACGTGGCCACCATCGATGCCGACGGCTACATGCAGATCACCGACCGCAGCAAGGACGTGATCAAGTCTGGTGGCGAATGGATCAGCTCGATCGTGCTGGAGAACATCGCGATGGCGCACCCGGCGGTGCACGAGGCCGCGGCGATCGCCTGCCACCACCCGAAATGGGACGAACGCCCGCTGCTGGTCGTGGTGCGCCAGCCCGGCACTGAATTGAGCGCCACGGAACTGCTGCGCTTTTTCGACGGCAAGGTGGCCAGCTGGCAGGTGCCCGACGACGTGGTGTTCGTCAGCGAGCTCCCGCACACTGCCACCGGCAAGCTGTTGAAGATGGCGCTGCGCCAGGCCTACCGCAACCATCGCCTGCCGGGCGTGTGAGCGTGCCCGCCCACTGCAGCGCCTTCACCTGCGCGGATACTTGCATTCGATGAAACCATCGAAGCTTTACCAACTCACCTGGCCGCTGATTTTCGGCGGTGCCGTGCTGCTGATGCTGGGCGTGTCCACGCTGTCGGCAGACGAATCGATCGGCTGGCCGGTCGTCATCACCGGTGGCGCGATGGTGGCGGCCGGCGTGCTGGCCATCTATCTGCGTTCACGCATTTCTGACTCTGAGGATTGAACCCATGATCCGTCACATCGTCTTGTGGACCCTTCACAACCCAGCTGACGCGCCGCGCTTCATGGCGCTGCTCGACTCCTGCGCACAGCTGGTGCCCGGCATCGTCGGGTTCGATGTCGGCATCCGCGAAGCCGGGCTGGAAGCCACGGCAGACGTGGTGCTGGTCTCGACCTTCACGGACGCGCAGCAGCTCGATGCCTATCAGCAGCATCCACAGCACAAGGCTGTCGCCGCCGAGCTGGGCACGCTGCGCTCCGGACGTCATGTGCTGGATCACACGTTCGAACCTGAGACGGTGAGCGCTTGAGGCGCAAATGCCGCTGACCATGGACTTCCCGTTGCACATTCCGTTCGTTCACGCGATGGGCTTCGAGCTGCTGCGCATGCACGGCGGCGAGGCCGAGATCGCGCTGCACCTGCGGCCCGACCAACACAATTCGCTGAACATGGCGCACGGCGGCATCACGATGACGCTGCTGGATGTGGCGATGGCCCACGCGGCCCGCAGTGCCGACACGCCGGCCGATGTCAATGGGAGCGGATCGCCCGGCACGCAGGGCCGCGGCGTCGTCACCATCGAGATGAAAACCAGCTTCATGCGCCCCGCCACCGGCCGTTTGACCGCCCGCGCCCGCTTCCTGACCCGCACCATTGCGCTGCCCTTCTGCGAAGCCTCGCTGTTCGATGACGCCGGTGCCTTGGTCGCCCACGCGACCTGCAGCTTCAAGTACCTGACGCGCGGGGCAGGCGAGGGGCGGCGGAGCGGGGGCACGGGCGGGGATTGAGTCATGCGCTGACGGACAGTCATGCCTGCGGCGATAACATCCCGGCCGTCGAGCCAATCGGGAGTGCGCAGAATGGCGATGGATGTGGTGGATTTCGAAATCAAGGGCTCGGAGATGCAGTTCGTCGAGGTTGAGCTCGACCCGGGCGAGGCAGCCGTCGGCGAGGCTGGCAGCATGATGTTCATGGACGCTGGTATCGCCATGGACACGGTGTTCGGCGACGGCTCGGCCCCCACCGGCGGGCTGTTCAACAAGCTGCTCGGCGCCGGCAAGCGGCTGGTCACCGGCGAGTCGCTGTTCACCACGGTCTACACCAACCAGAGCAGCAGCAAGCTGCGCGTCGCCTTTGCGGCGCCGTACCCCGGCAAGATCCTGCCGATGGATTTGCGCCAGCTCGGCGGCATGCTGATCTGCCAGAAAGACGCCTTTCTGTGCGCCGCAAAGGGCGTGTCGCTGGGCATCTATCTGCAGCAGCGGATGTCGGTCGGCTTCTTCGGTGGTGAAGGTTTCATCATGCAAAAGCTTGAAGGCGATGGCCTGGCCTTCGTGCATGCGGGTGGCACCTGCCTGAAGCGCGAGTTGCAGCCCGGGCAGACGCTGTTGATCGACACCGGCTGTGTGGTTGCGTTCACGCCGAATGTGAACTTCGAGATCCAGTATGTCGGCAAGATCAAGACCGCCTTGTTCGGCGGCGAAGGCCTCTTCTTCGCCAAGGTCACCGGTCCGGGCACGGTGTGGCTGCAGAGCCTGCCGTTCTCGCGGCTGGCGTCGCGCGTTTTCGCTGCAGCCCCGCAGCGCGGTGGCTCACGTGAGGAGGGCTCGCTGCTCGGCGGGGTGCTGGGCGGCGGCTTGCTCGGCGGCACGATCTTCGGCGGGGACGATGACTAAGCGGGCGAACACGCTTTGGCAAAAGGCGCCTGTGCGCTGACGTATCCTGCACCGCATGAAACCGCTGATTGACTCGTTCTGGCGCGCGGCCGCTTACTGCCTGCATCCGCGTGTGATTGCGCTGTCGCTGATGCCGCTGGTGTTGATGGCGTTGGTGGCACTCGGCCTGGGCTATTTTCTGTGGGAACCTACGCTGGTTTGGGTGCGCGCGGCCGTGGACTCGCAGGGCTGGTTGACCTCGGTGCTGGCCTGGTTCGACAGTATTGGCATCGGTGGGCTCCAGGCCTTGCTGGCGCCGTTGTTGATCGTGTTCGCGGCAACGCCGGTGATCGTGATCGTCTCGCTGCTGGTGGTGGCCGCGCTGATGACGCCCTCGATGCTCAACCTCGTGGCCGAGCGCCGGTTCCCCGCACTCGAACGTCGACACGGCGGC
>JANPNF010000380.1:0-14935 GCA_031427315.1 Burkholderiales bacterium
ACCGTTGACGCTGCCGTTGCAGATCGCCTCGCCCTCGGCCGGGCCACTGCTGCTGCAAGCCGGCAGCGTGCAGGTCATCAACGCGAACAATGTGCTGGAGCACGTGCCCGACCTGGCCGCGCTGATGGGCAACTGCCTGCGCTTGCTGGTCTTGGGCGGCGAGCTGCGCATCGAAGTGCCGTATGAACGGTCGCCCACCGCCTGGCAGGACCCGACCCATGTGCGGGCGATGAACGAGAACTCCTGGATCTACTACATCGAATGGTTCTGGTACCTCGGCTGGTTTGAGCACCGCTTCAACATGATCAGCTCCAGCTACCTCGACCTGAAGTTGCAGCCCTGCGTGAAAGAGAACGCCTCGTTCATGCGCGTCGTGCTGCAAAAGGTCGAGACCACGGCCAGCGAACGCACGATCGCCCGCACGATGCAGGCCGATCTTCGGCTGCCCGAAGACGCGATCCCTGAAGACGACGACTTCGCGACCGCGGCGTCCGCCGAACACGCGCCACAAGACGCCGAGCTGCGGCCGACCTCGCGGCCCGCGGCCCCCACCCACCATGGTCAGGCGTTGACAGCCTTGGCCGACTGAGGCCCTGCGGACTTCGCCACCACCGGAACGCCTTTGATGATCACGACCGCCACCCGCCCTGCTGCTGTTCAACCTGCAGTCGAAGTCATCGTCCATGACCGTCATGCGGCACCGCGCGGGCCGCAGCCGCGGGCAGCGTTCGACCCGTTGCTGCTCAATGCCTTGCCCAGCGCACGGCGCGTGCTGGCCATCGGCTGCGGTGCCGATCTGGTCAGCGCCTACCGGCGCCTGCATCCCGACGCCCAGTGGCAGCACGCCGACGATTGCGACTCGCTGCCCGGCACCGGCTCGCCGTTCGATCTGATCGTGCTTGGCCGGGGGCTGGGCCATCGGGACGATGCCCGCGCACTACTGACCAAGCTGGGCAGCCGGGCCGACACCGACGCCAGCCTGGTGGTGCAGCTGGAAAACAGCGCCTCGCTCTCCACCATCGAGCGGGTCATCGAGGCCGACTTGAGCGAGCCGCTGCTCGCCGGGACCGACGACCTCCGCACCCATTCACCCGCCTCCGTCTACAAGTTGCTGATGGATGCCGGCTGGATGCCGACACTGGCCGCCCGGCGCGATGCCGAGCCGAGCAGTGCAGGCATCGCTGCAGCAGCGCTGTCGATCGCCGATTTGCTCGACATCCCGCGCGTAACGGCGCAGCGCACGCTCACGATCGAGCAGTTCGTGGTCTGCGCGAGACGCACGTTTGTTGCGGCACCGACCTCCGCTGCGGTGGCGAGTTTCACCGTGGTGGTGCCCACCACCCGCGAACGGCAGTTGCGATTGAACGTCGAGCAGTCCCCGGGCCTGCGCGAGGTCGATGCGCGCATCGTCTCGTGCCGCCATGCCCACGATGCGGCCGAAGCGCTTCAAAAGGCACTGCCGAGCTGCGAAGCCGACTGGGTGCTGATGTGCCATCAGGATGTCTATTTCCCCAGCGGCTTCGGCCAGCGCACGCTGATCGGCTTTGTGGGCATCGGCGTCAACGCGACCTCGCACTCCTACGACGCGGCTGGCTTCGTGATCGACCGGCTGCATGCAGCCGATCACCCGGCGTCGGACACGGCGGTGTCGATCGATGAGCGGGCGATCGTGGTCGCGCGCGACTCGGTCCACCGCATCGACCCCGCACTCGGCTGGCACCTGTGGGGCACCGACCTGTGCCTGACCGCCATCTGCCAGCACCAGTTGTTCCCGCGCATCGTCAGGCTGCCGCTGTTCCACAACTCCGTCACCGATTACCAGCTGCCTTCAGGCTTCTTCGATTCGGCCGCGCTGCTTGCCCAAAAGCACGCGGGCTTCGGCCCGATTCCGACACTGTGCGGCATGATCGATGTCACCTTCTTGAGCCAAGCAGCCAACGCACAGTTTGAGACACCGTTGGTGTCGCAGGACCTGAACTCTGCCACGCCGGCACCCCCGCTCAGGCGCTGCACCCCGCAGCGTGAACTGCTGGTCGACGACATCGACAACGAAATCGCGACTTACCTTGCGCAGAGCGATTACCCGAACGCCATGCGCTCGATCGCTGCCGGGGTTCACCACACCTACCGACGCCCCGAGTTCGAGCGCGCCGCGCTCTACTACCCACAACTGGATCGGCACGTCGAACAGTTGGCTCGCCTGTTGCCCGTCGCAAAGCCGGCCCCGGGAAAGGCTCGGCCGGGCGCCGCGACACGCCGCGGCGCACTGATCATCGCGACCGAGCTCTACCAGCTGGGCGGACATTCACGCGTGCTGGAGGACATCTCTCACGAGGTGGATCGCGCGGTCGTGGTGTTGACGGATCTGTTTGACACCTATGACCGCCAGCCGGAGCTGATTGACCTGCTGATGCAGCGCTTCAAGCACTGCACCTTGGTGGTGGTGCCGGCGGAATCGGGCTGGGCCAAGGCGCAGACCCTGCGCAAGGCTGGCCGATGCGATGAAGCCACGCCACATCCTTTACTTCGGACACCATCAGGATCCGATCCCCTACGTGGCCACGCTGTCGATGCCGCAGACCCGCAAGGTGATGGTTCACCATGGCGACCACAACCCGAGCCTGGGTTGCACCCTCGCGGGTTTGATTCATGTCGACCTGAGCAAGGGCGCTCAGGATGTGTGCGCAAATCAGTTGCCCTCGCCACCGCGCCTGTTACCGCTGCATGCGCCAGACCGTGGCGTGAAAGTCTTTGCCGAGGTTTGCGGCACCGGCTTCTCGGTCGTCAGCTCGGGACATCCTGCCAAGTTCATGCGCAATGGACCGATGGCCTTGCATCTGATCGTGAAAGCCACCTTGCAGGCCGTGGGCGGGGCATACCACCATATCGGCCCGCTGGACGACGGCTGGGTGCAGGAAATCAGGCAGTACCTCAATGCCCACGCCATCAATCCTGACCGCTTCGTGCACCACGGTCTGGTGCCGTCGCTGTGGGAGCACCTCAAGGTGCTCGATGCTGCCATCTACATCGGCTCTGCACCGATTGGTGGTGGCCGGGCCGCCATCGAAGCGCAAGGCTGCGGCTATCCGCTGGCGTACTTCGAAAGTGCGCAGGCGTATGGTCTGGCCGACAACGAATGCCTGTACGCCAGCCGCCGCCTGAAGTGGGCAACGCCCGAGGAGTTGGCTTCAGTGCTGTCTTCGGCAGGACCGTGTCATAAAGAGCTGAGCCAGCAGGCACGACAGTTGTACCTCGACACCCACTCGCACCGGCAGTTCAAGCACGCGCTGAAACAGATTCTTCACGCTTAAGGGCACGGCCCAGTTCGGCTCCCCACTCCCGCGTGGAAAGCCGATAGGGGCGCCAGTCAGGTCGACAGGCGCGCGCGCACGGCCAAGTTCGCGGTTAACGTCACCGGTACGCGGTCTCCCAGTTGATTAAGCGCCTGAACCAGTGCCGGTGAGTGGTCCAGCATCATCCCGTTGGGCAGGGTCTTCAAGAAAAACCCTCGCCGATCGAACGGTTCAAATCCGGCGTCGCGGAGATTGGACTCCAGCGACGGGAGGTCATAGACACGCTGGTGACCAACCAGATGGTCACGAGCACTGAGCGTGTCGAGGGCAGGCTGCAAGCCCATTAACACCGCCAGCTGACGGTGCAGAGAATCCCTGTTCGGCACCACCACCACCAGTTCACCCTCCGGCCTCAACCAACTGCGCAGTCGGCTCAGCTGCGCCACCGGGTCGTCCACATGCTCCAGCACATGCAGCGCGAGCAGCTTGGTGCAAGGCTCGTGAGGTCGGTACTCCTCGAACATCGCGTGGACAGCTTCGATTCCCGGATGCTTCTCACGCATCAAGGAGACCAGGCTTTGCGCGCCTTCGACAACCGTGTAATGACCGGCTCGTGGCGCCAGGCGGGTCAGCGTGATGCCTTCGCCATAGCCGAGCTCAATCACCCGATCGGTCGGTGCGATCAGCGTTTGAAGCCAGTCGCAACAATGCTGCTGGCAAATGTCCTCGATGAACTTGTCGGGGACCTGGTCATTGAGGTGGTACTGCCGGGCAATCCGTTCCAGCTCTTGTGCTCGCGCATTCATTCGAATTCCTCGGCAATCTTCAATCCCTGGATGATCTGGTCGTTCATCGACATCGTGCCGTAGCCAAGCAGGCAGCCCGTCAAATGGGCATCAGGCACGGCCGAGGTCAGTTCTTCATGAGCTGCGGCGGATCGATTGATCTCGTCGGCCATCGGTAGCGCCAAAGCGTTTCTGGCCGTCACCATCTTGAGCACTTGCACGACATCGTCGCCCGCCAAGCTCAGGAGTTGACGAAGCTCCTGCAGCAAGATGTCCTGCTGCGTCTGTCCGTTTGCCAATTGCAGCAGGCTGTCGGGACTGGCCTTGATCACGACGCGGTGCCATGCCGGATCGAGGTCGACCAGCGCATCTTGGTCGGTGACCCGGTACGTGGCGAACGCCTCATCGACCACCATCAGGCAGGATGTGCGGCGGCGGATCGCATCCGAACGCACGACGCAGAACATCACCACAACCGACGCCGCCAACGGTGCGGGCTGCGGCGCCAAGCCGAACAGCGCCCTCGCGCGCTCGACGGTCAATCCCAGCGCGATCCGATCCGAGGCAGTGCTGCCAGACGGTGTCGTCACACACCAGCGGTTCTTTGCGGCACGCACCGACGACAGCGGTTCCGCCACGATGCGCACTCGATCGCTGTTCGAGACCTGATCGCAGAGCCGGGCGACGAGATCGCCGATGCAACCGGTGCGGTTGGTCCAAAACGGGTATTCGTCGATGCCGACGGGGTCACCGCGCATCGCTGCAGCAAGCGTTTCCGGGTAGTACAGCGGCGCCCAGGCCGCACGGTGGTGGCGCGCCAGCAGAACCTCGGATCCGTGCCCTGTCAGTTTTCGAACGAATGGCTCGATGAACCGAGACTGCAACGCATCGCCATGATTGGCTCGGGCCGCATCGGCGTAGCTGAGTCGCTCGTATGCGCCACCAGTGGTTTTATGGGCCGCATGGCGTGGATCGTCTCGATCGAGTCGCGGCGGTGCCTCCACGTGTGCGCTTTGAAACACATCCAGCCGATTGGCGATCAGGTGGTCAGGCACATAACGGCCTTCGACCAGACACTGCGGCGTTGGTGCACGCACGAGTGGCTCACAGGCGTCGAGCCACTCTGCAGCTCGGTCGGCAAAGCGTGTCCAGTCGTTGCGCCGACGCGGGTCGTACGTGTTCAGCTGCGCGTGCGCGACGGTGGGGGCAAGCTTTTCCAGCAGCACCATCCCGACGTCGAAGCGAGCCTCGCCGATCTGAGCACCGGCGAAATGACCGCCCAGCGGCTAGCCGTCGGTGATCAGCATCGGCCGACGCCCGCGTCGGTCGAGTTCGGCTGCGGCCACCAGCAGCGCCATGTTGTTCCCGATGAGCAGCGGTTCATCCATCAGCCAACCTCGCATTGACCCAGATTTCGGACCCTAGCTTCGGCTCGGCAATGGCCAGACGGTCCAGCCCGTCGAGCATGGCGGGCGTCATGAAGCCCTGATCGACAAGCTGCTGCATCTGGGCGTGGGTGAAGGGCTTGACGAACAAGCTGCCACTGTCGGTGACCTGGAAGCCCGCGCGGTTCAGCTCTGCATTCAGTGCCTGACTGTCATAGGTGCTGCGCTGCTGCATCGTCAACTGGGTCGATGACAGCGCTGTCGGACTGTCGATCAGACCCATGGCCACGGCCAGCAGGCGGTGCAGCGAGTTCGCATTGGGCACGCTCAAGTGCAGCAGTGTGTGCGGGTCGCAATGGCGTCGAACTGCAGCCAGCAGGGACTGCGGGTCATCGACCTCGTGCAGCAGGCAGCCAACCACCACCATGTCGAACCGCGCCAGAGACAAATGTGCGTCCTCAAGATAAGCCTCGACCACGCGAACATCGGGTCGGCAGGCGGCGCGGAGGCGGGCCTGCTCGGCGAATGCCGGGGCGGGCTCAACCACGGTGATGGTGATGCCATCCAGATCGCTGAACAGTGGCGCATGCCCGCAACCGACCTCGAGCAAGCTGGCCGGCCGGTGTCGCGCAATTTCCGACAGCACGCGGCGCCTGCGGTAGGCGGCCTGGATCGGCTCAAACGGCAAGCTCTCGTAGGAGGCCGTGTACTCAACGATATTTCGGCTCATGGCGGGTTCAGGGTCTGCTGCAACATCAGATCGCCTTGTGCAGGCGCAGCTTCAACGACTCGGTAAAGCCCAGACCCCGCTTGAACTGGATCAACCCATGGTGAGGTTCGCGATCGACGGTCGATGTCCCGACGTCAAGCAGCCGCAGCCCCTCCTGCTGGCAGTGACGGTACACCGCATCGGCAATGCCGACCACGGGACTGAGCGCGGCGTAACCGGGCTGGTCGCCCCAATAAAAGACATACAGGATGCCATTGCCCAGACGCAGGCACAGCGCAGCGGCGGCCAGGCGTGGGCCGTCTCGGCTGCCGAACAGCACGATGGCATCGGGAAACTGCGCCGCCATCGTCTGCAGCTGTGGCAGTGACATCGACATCGCGTGCCCCTTGGTTAGGCGATTCGCTTCAATCACCTCGTACACCGCGCCCAGGTCCTGCAGCGACAGTTGTTCGGCACGCAAACCCTCGCGCTCGCACTTGCGCAAACGCTTCTGGTTGCCGTAGGTCATCCGCTCGGCCAGGCTTTGATCGGTGACCCCCAGGCTGTGGTTGAGGTCGCACTGGGAGATGGCATAACCCCGCGAGCGCAACAAGTAAACCTGGTTGGTGAATGCCACCGGGTCATGCGCCATCGGCGCTGGCAGGACTTCGATGTGCCGGGCACCGCGATCCACCAAGCTCTGCAAGACGGCGTCATGGAAGGCCCCGAGGTCTTGCTGCGACACGCTTGGCTCAAAGGCATAACCAGCAAAGGTGCCTCGCGCCGGGCTACGCCAGAGGCCATCGGGCAGCGGCGTGAAGTGAATGCTGGCCACCACGCGCTGGCCATGCGCCCATTCAAAGAAGACGCCGCTGTCGTCGGCGTGCAGCTCGAAAAAAGCTCGTCTCTGGAACAGGCTGCGAGCCAACCCGCTGCTGTCGCACGTTGGGTCGGCGCTGATGAGTAGACGTTGTTCAGCCATGGCGAGTTTCATATTTGCACGCCGATTGAACTGCTGAACGTCACCTGCCAAAGCCAAGAAACAGGTCAGGTTTGGCCGACTTATCTGGCCCAGCACTCAGTGGCGACACGCCTAGACTGAATCCGAAGCGCCATCCCGCCACCGCCTGACGATCGCGTTGTCGCACACCTGCGCACCACTGCGCCCACTGACTCCGAAGGGAGAGCCCCCATGGCCATCGCCGACTGCCGCATCATCGACATGCCCCGCATCCAGGATCCGCGCGGCAACCTCACCTTCGTTGAAGGCGGGCAGCAAATTCCGTTCGACATCAAGCGTGTTTACTACCTCTACGACGTGCCGGGTGGTTCCGAGCGCGGCGGTCATGCGCACCTGGGCTTGCACCAGTTCGTGATCGCGATGTCGGGCAGCTTCGACATCGTGCTCGATGACGGCTTCGACAAAAAACGCATTCACCTGAACCGCTCTTACCTCGGTTTGTACTTGCCGCCGATGACCTGGCGCGAGCTGGACAACTTCTCATCCGGCAGCGTCTGCATGGTGCTCGCCTCGGAACGCTACGACGAGGCCGATTACCTGCGCGACTACAGCGATTTCATGGTGCAGGTGCATGGCAACCGCCGCAAGGTTGCGCGCAAGGCGCTGTGCACCGAGGGCGCATTCGCCGAAAGCGCGGTTTGATGGCCAACGCGCCGATCCCGTTCCTCGACCTGCAGCGCATCAACGGCCGACACCGTGCTGCCTACGAGGCAGCGCTGTCGCGCGTGCTGGACAGCGGCCGCGTACTGCTGGGCGAGGAAACCGCCGCCTTCGAGCGCGAGTTCGCGGCCTGGTGCGGCGCCTCGCACTGCGTGGGGGTCGGCAACGGCTTCGATGCCCTGCATCTGGTGCTGCGTGCCTGGGGCATCGGCGCCGGTGACGAAGTAATCGTGCCATCGCACACCTTCATCGCGACCTGGCTGGCGGTGAGCGAGGTCGGCGCCGTGCCTGTGCCGGTCGAGCCAGCACCAGGCTGCTGCAACATTGATCCGGCGCGCGTCGAAGCGGCGATCACGCCGCGCACTCGCGCCATCATTGCGGTGCATCTGTATGGTCGGCCTTCTGCGATGCACGAGTTGCGCGAAATCGCCCAACGCCACGGACTGAAGCTGCTGGAAGATGCGGCACAGGCCCACGGCGCGCGGCTCGCCGGTCAGCCCTGCGGCAGCCTCGGCGATGCCGCGGCGTTCAGCTTCTATCCCGGCAAGAACCTCGGTGCGCTCGGCGACGGGGGGGCGGTAACGACCAACGACCCGGTGCTCGCCGAGCGGGTGCGACGGATTGCGAATTACGGCTCCAGCGTCAAGTACCAACATGAGATTGCGGGCGTCAATTCACGCCTGGATGAATTGCAAGCGGCCTTCCTGCGTGAGCGTCTGCGCGCCCTCGACGCCGACAACGCACATCGGCGCCACGTCGCGCAGGCCTATCTGGCCGGCCTGCCTGCACTGCCCGGGCTGATGCTGCCGGCCGCCGACGATGCCGAACGGCAATCGGCCTGGCACCTGTTCGTCGTGCGCCACCGCCAACGTGACGCGCTGGCCGAACAGCTGGCCGCGCGCGGCATCGCCACGCTGGTCCACTATCCGGTGCCCATCCACAGCCAGGGCGCTTACGCCGACACACTGCTCGCGCAGCAAACGCTGCCATGGGCCGATGCCTGGGCACACGAAGCACTGAGCCTGCCGATCGGACCCACGATCTCCAGCGACGAGGTGCGCGCCGTGATCGAAGCGGTGCAAGAAGCCTGCAGCGCGCTCGTCGGAGACTGAAACGCGCGGGTAACCGGCACCCGATTCAGCCTCAAAAAAGGGCCTCTGAGCCTTAATGCTGCGCAAAGCGTGGTCCGATTAAACTTTCGCACGGCGTTCGACTGTTGGTCAGTGCTGTACCCAACACTTGAGTTCGTCGGAAAATCATGCATCAAGCCACGTCCAGCTCGGTTCCGCACGCCTCCCGCAGGGGTTCGCTCGCGTTCGTCCCCGGCGATGGTGTCAACGCGCAGTCCGTGCCGACGTTGTCTGTACAGATGAAGAATGTGCCAGGGTCTGAGCCGGTGTTACCGATCGTTCTGATACACGGCCTGCTCAGCACGCCGCGTGAATTTGGTTTGATTTCGCTGCCGCTGCAGTCGCGTGGTGCGCCACTGATCATCCTGAATATTCCGGGTTACACCGAGGCGGATCGCAGTCAATTCAAGCGCTGGTCGTCGTGGGTCGATGCGGCCTGCGATGTCATCCGGGAGCAGTTCGGATCGAACCAGCCTTTCGTGTTGGGCGGCCTGTGCTCCGGCGGCATGGTGGCGGCGGCTGTAGCGGCCCGCGGCGAATTCAATGTGCGCTCGCTGGTGATGATGTCGCCCAGCTTCGGCTACGACGGTTGGGCACGGACCCGCTGGTGGGGCTGGCGCAAAGTGGCGCACCTTCTCGGCGTGGACCGCTGGATTTCGGTGCGTGAGAGCGAGCCGTACGGCATCAAGAACGAAAAGATCCGCAAATGGGTCGAACGCGACATGCATGTGCGTGCGACCAGCGCGGCGGGCCCGTCCACCTTGCCGTTGTGGGCAATCAACCAGTCGGAGCGGTTGATGCGTCATGTCACGCGCCAATTTCCGCGGCTGCAGATGCCCACCGTGGTGATGCATTCGCGCCTCGACGAAATTTGCAGTCTCGGCCTCGTGAAGCGGGTTTTCGACACCCTGCCCGTGGGCCCCAATCGCCTCGTGGTGTTCGACAATTCGTACCACATGATCACCATCGACAATGACCGTCAACAGGTCACCGCCGAGTTGCTGAGGTGCTCGGGCCAGACAGATCGGAATGCAGCGGCGCCGATGGGCACCGCCGCCAACGCGCCCGCAATGAAACCGGCTTACGCGCAGACCGAAGCAGACGCCTACACAGGAGTGCTCTTATGTCCAACACCATGACCGAATTGCTGGAGTTGATCAAAAAGGCCTACGACATCGATCCGGCCACGATCGATCCCCACAAGCCCCTGTCGGAGTTCGGGCTGGACTCTCTGGCGCTGGCCGAGCTGATGTTCAACATCGAAGACCACTTCCACATTGACTACCCGGAGTCCCGCACCGGCGTGCAAACACTGGCCGAATTGGCACAGGTGGTCGACGAGGTGCGCGCCGCAGTCGCCGAGAAATGACGAGCGTTGCGCCGGGCCCGCGCGAGGTGGTGGTCTCGGGCCTTGGGGTGGTGTCTCCCCACGGCAATGACGCGAGTCTGGCTTTCGACGCGATGCTTAACGGCCGCTCGGCCATCGCCCTGTGGGGGCGCGAGGGGCTGCCGCCCGCTGCGGTTGCCAGCGTCGCTTTCTCACCCGAACGTTGGTTCACCAAGTTGCAACTCGTCGGCGTCGACCGGGTCAGCCAAATGGCCGTGGCCGCGGCCGAGCTGGCCCGCACCGACGCCTGTTGGACCGAAGGCATAGCTCCCGAGCGGATCGGCGTCTACATCGGCAGCGGAATGGGCGGTGCCACGGCGCTTGAAGACGGCTACGAAGCCGCCCGCGCCGGGCGCCGGGTGTCGCCGCTGACGGTCGTGGCCACAATGACCAACGCGCCGGCAGCGCACATTGCGATCCGCAGTGGCGCCCAGGGCCCCGTCTACACCTACTCAGTGGCCTGCGCTTCTTCGGCGGTGGCGATCGCCGAGGCCGCCAAGGCGATCGCGGCGGGTGAGATCGACATTGCGATTGCTGGCGGCGCCGAGGCCTTGCTGGTGCCCGGGGTGGTGCGCGCCTGGCAGGCGCTGCAGACGCTGGCCACGCCCGACGCTGCCGATCCGAGCCAGTCGTGCCGCCCTTTCGACATCAACCGCTCTGGCTTTGCGCTCGGCGAAGGCGCAGCGATGCTGGTGCTTGAATCGCGCGAGCACGCGAGGGCGCGGCTTGCGCCGGTGCGCGTGCGCGTTGCCGGCAGCGGCATCAGCTGCGACGCCCAGCACATGACGAAGCCAAATGCGCCCGGCCAGGTGCGTGCGCTGCGCAACATGCTGCGCGCCAGTGGTCTGACCCCGCGCGACATCGGCTATTGCAATGCCCACGGCACTGCCACGCGGGTCGGTGACGGCGTCGAGTGCGAGGCCTTGCGCAGCGTCTGGGGCCACGACATCGGTGGACTGCGGGTGAGCTCGACCAAATCCATGCACGGCCACCTGCTGGGTGCCGCCGGTGCGCTGGAAGCGGTGGTGACGGTGCTCGCGTTACAGCAGCGGCACGCGCCGCCGACGCCGAGTTGCCTGCACCCTGATCCTGCCTGCGACGTCCCGCTGATCCGCGAGACGGCAGCCTCGTTGCCTACGTTGCAGGCCGCGATCAGCAACTCGTTCGCTTTCGGCGGCACAAACGTCGTGCTGGCCTTCGCCCGCGACGACTGAGTGCAGGTGAGCTACTTCGCTTTTTGAGCCGTGTCGGTGGGCAGGAAGCGCACCAGCACCCGCTGGCCGACGCGCAGTGAGGTGTCGTCGAGCTGCAAAAGGCATTCGACAACGCGCGCATCGACCACCTCCTCGCTGCCCGCGGTGTCCGGCGTGCGCGGCGGGCCGAACACCTCGCCGACGTTGAGCACGCGGGCACCGTGCACCACGCTGTCTTCGGCGATCGAGACCACCTCGGCCCGCATGCCAACCTGAACCCGGGCGATCAACGCTTCATTGAGGTCCGCACGCACGATGCGGGGCCCGTCGGGCAGCAGGTGCAACACCAGCCCGTGCGGGGCGACGTACTCGCCGATCTGCGCGATGCGTTGCACCACGTGACCATCCGCCGGGGCACGCACGGTGGCCGCGTTCAGCACCTGCGTTGCCTGGGCGACGCGTTGCTTTTCGACCAACACCGCCGTTTCCTGCGCCGCCATCTGCTGTCCGGCGTACACCACGGCGAAACGCGCATCCTCCAAGGCCTGGGTGCCTGCGGTGCCGGGCAGCGGGGCAGCGATGGCCCGTTCACGGCGCGCACGCGCCACCAGCAGCTCCGTGCGCAGCACTTCCAGCTGGGCGCCCGCGCGGGCATGTTCGGCCTTGGCGAGTTCGAGCGCCGTGCGGGGCTCGCGCGTGTCGAGCTGCGCCAGCACCTGGCCTTGCTTGATGGCAACGCCGGCCTCGACACCCCAGCGTTCGATGATGCCGCCGTAGGGCGCGGCCACGCGAAGCAATCCTCCGGGCACATCGACCCGGCCGCGCGCGATGGCCACAAAGCGTGTGTCGGCCGCCGGTGCCGCCAATGCGCCGGACGTCGTGTTGGCGGATGCAGATGGTGCGGCTTTGCGGGCATCGTCGTGCGGGGTGCACGCCACCAGAGCAAGGGTCAGCAAAGACATCACGCGCCGCACGGTGCATGCCGATCGGGGTTGAAGAACCATCGTTTTCATCATGCAGATCCTTGCGCCGCAGTGCGGCGTGTGTCATCGAGCAGGCGCCCGTCTTCCATGTGCAGCACGCGGTCGGCATGCTCGACCACGCGCGGGTCGTGACTGACGCACAGCACCGCCGCACGGTGCGTGCGCGCCAGCCGGTGCAACAGGTCGATCACGATTTGCCCGTTGCTCGCATCGAGCGCGCTGGTCGGTTCGTCGGCAAACAGCAGCTGAGGCTGCTTGGCCAACGCCCGCGCGATCGAGACCCGCTGTTTTTCGCCGCCCGACATCTCGCCCGGGCGCAGACCTGAGCGGGCCGACAGCCCGACCTCGTCGAGCGCCACCAGCGCCCGCTCACGGGCCTCGGCCTTCGACAACCCCAACGCGCCCAGCGGCAGCATCACCTGCTCGACCGCATCCAGCGCGCCGAACAGGTTGAAGCCCTGGAACACGAAGCCGGTGTGGCGCAGGCGGAATCGCTCAAGCGCACGTGCATCCAGCGACCACAGCGACTCGTCCAACGCCAGCACCTCGCCCGCATCCGGCCGCGACAGGCCGCTCAGCAAGGCCAGCAAGGTGCTCTTGCCGCAGCCTGAGGGGCCCGAGATCAGCGTCAGTTCACCGACCGACACATCGAGGCTCAAGCCGCGCAGGATGGGTGTGTCCATCCGCCCGCTGCGAAACGATTTCACCAGCTCACGGCCGCGCAGCGCCACGGTGGTGGCCGCTGACGCGGTTGTCGCGGCGGGCGATACCGAGGTGTTCATCGCAGCAACGACGCTGGGTCGGCGCTGCGGAGTGCGCGCACCGCCGCCCAGCCAGAAATCATCGAAATGCCCAACACCAGCGCCGCACAGGCCAGCGCGGCCCAGCCATCGAGGGCGACCGGCACATGGTAATGCTTGGCCAGCCGCAGCGCCACAAAAGCGCCGATGGCACCCACCACCAGCCCGACACTGCCGATCCATGTCGCCTGCTCCAGCACCACACCACGCAGCGCCGGCACGCCGATGCCCAATGCCTGCAAGGCCGCGTATTCAGGGGCCGAACCGGCCACCGCACCCATCAGCGTCTGGCTGGTGATGACCGCACCGACGACGCTGACGATGATCGCCATGAACAGCACGCCCAAGCCGGCGCCGGTATCGAACAACCAGTAGTCGGACGCCCGTTTGGAGAACACCTTGCTGGGCCACACCGCAAAGCCGTGTGCTAACCCTGTGGCTTCGAGGCGCGACCGTGCCTCGGACTGCTGCGCGCTGTCGTGCAGCCGCACCACGTAGTACGGCACGCGCTCGTCCGCAGCACCGGCAGGCTGCAATTGGGCCGCGGTTTCCAGCGAGGTCAGCAGGTGAACGCCACCGAGCGTGCGCAGCCCCGAGACGGTGCCCACCACCTGCACCGTGCGGCCATTGATACGCGGCCGGTCGCCAACGACCACACCCAACTTGCCCAGATCGGCCTCGTCGACGATCACCGAATCGGGCTGATCGAGCCGGGCTCGCAACGCCGCGGGCAGCACGCGCGCGAACAGCAACGCATCGGCCGAGGTATTGACGCCGGACACGAACAAGGTGATGGCGGCCAGGTCGGGCCGCGAACGCCAGTCGGCCTCCATCCAGTTGTAGGCCTCGACGCGATCGACGGCAGGATCTAGGCGCAGCCAGACCTCGGTGTCCAACGGCAGGATGCGGCCCTGCTCCACCGTCGGCGTTCTCGGATTACCGACCCACAAATCTCCGCGCGACGCATCGACGTAGACCGCCGCGCTGCCGAAGATGCCCAGCACCAGAGCCGACTGCACCAGCAGCAGCAGGCCAGAAAACGCCACCGCCACCACCGCCGGAAGGAAGCGCCGCCAGTCGTGCAACAGCGACTTGCGGGCAAGCGGAACGATCATGGGGCCAGCGTCGCAACGGCCACGCCGACGAGGCATTGAGACCGCACAGCGCACAGCGGGAGGTGAAGAACTGAGGCTGTCATGGTCAAGATAATAGTGGCCCCGTCTGAAGTCCCGCTGAGCGGCATCGCATGGGGCCGGTGGCGGCCCTGATCGCATCGCTGGGACGGCTCGCTACCCACACCTCGGCACGAGGGCTCGGTGTAGGTCTTTGCCTGACACGATGGATGGCAAAAGAGGGACTCAAGCCACAGAGATGGCCTGATGTCAGGGCCCTTCTCTGATCTTCACAATCTGTTTCACGTTGCGGCACTTTCGAGACCGGCAGCGCCACACCCAGAGCTGCCCCGGCACCTCGCCACCGAAGCCCAGACACAAGGACATTGCCATGACCGCCGACCAGATCCTGACCGAAATCCGTGAAGCCAACCTGTCGTACCTGATGCTGGCGCAAAGCCTGATCCGCAGCGACCG
>JANPNF010000381.1:0-2393 GCA_031427315.1 Burkholderiales bacterium
GCAAAGCTCCGGCACCGATGTCCGTACCGCTTACTGCTATGTGCGAAGTGCTGAAGCGAGCGCATTCGAACGCCTGAGCCCGCTGAAACCCACGGCACTGATCATTTCGGTTGCTTTGGTTTGCCTGAAGACTGTCCGCCCCCTACTTGGGGGGCTCACAGGCTGCACTGCGCAGAGCGGCACGCCTAAACTCCAAAGGTCGGTTTCGCAGTGTTCCAGGAGTGCATCGATGTCACGAATCTTGTCGTACAACGCTTTTTGGCACTGCGCATTCGCGGTGGGTGCCCTGTTCGCGGCCCCGACGGCGTGGGCAGCGACGGCAGCTTGTGTTGGCGCTGCGGTGGCAACCCGATGCGCGCTGTATGTCGACGCTTCGGGCACCGCCGGTAACGCGGCATCACTGGGCCCTGAAATACGTGGCGGTGCCGCTTTCCCCGTCAATCTCGCCGGCGGATCCACGGTGGCCGGGACGTCGTCCCGCTTCGAAATCAACGGCGTGGCCACGTTTGGCATGTTGAGCAACAGCATCTCGGTGATGGCAGGCACGACAGGCGCCGGCAGCGCTCCGAATGTGAGTGCGGTGGCGAATCTCAACCTTTACTTTTCGGATCGGCTGACTTTCGTGGATGCGACGCAGCCGCCGGGAACGCTCGGCACCGCTTACGCGCGCATAGCCGTCACCGGAGGCGTTGGCGCCAGCCCTGCGAACTACCCCTACACGACATCGTCTGCCATGGCACAGGTCACCCCCAACGGAGGACCCTCGGAGTCTGTCTGGGCCGCCGGTGACCGTCCCGGCTGGGGCGGCATACCGAGCGTCGTCACCTTCGCGTTGGCTGTCAGATTCAACGCTGTCGACTTCACCGCATTGAACGTCCAACTGCTAACTTCTGCCAGCGCCTCGGCACTCAACATCGGCGACTCGACTTATTCAGCTGCTGCCAACACGAGCTTCGCTTCCGGTGTCGAGTGGTTGGGTATCGATCGCGTCGTGAACGCAACCGGGGTGACGGTCAATTGCTGGTCCGTGCAGTCTGCCTCCGGGTTCGATTACGCGCAAAGCTACGCAGTTCAGGCCATTCCAGAGCCTGCCAGCGCGGTGCTGTTGTTGTTGGGCTGCGCTGGCCTGATGTCGCTGCGCGCGGTCCGCATGGTTTCCTAGCCGACCAAGGCGCCCGGCCGAGTCGCACATACGGAAGCGGCGCAATCTAGGCAGCCGGCCAGCGCAAATTGGGCAGGGCTGCCGTCGCGGCGGCGCGCGGTGCCGGGCACAGTTCGTTTCACGGCAGCGATGTGGCTGCCGCCCCACCGAAACGGAGACCGCCATGCCCCGCTACCTGATCGAACGCAGCTTCCCCGCCGGCCTGTCCCTCCCGATGAACGCCGACGGCCAGAAGGCCATCGCCGGCGTTGTCGCCAACAACGCCGAACACGGCGTGACCTGGGTGCACAGCTACGTCAACCCCGAGCGCACGCAGACCTTCTGCATCTACGACGCGCCCACGCCCGAAGCCATCCGCACCGTGGCCGACCGCAACGGCCTGCCGGTGGGACGCATCACCGAAGTCAAGGTGCTCGACCCCTATTTCTACCAGCCTTGATGTCGTGACCCACGCGCCGGCTGTGCGGGTGCGCGCCAGCGCGACGGTTGGGTCGAGGAAGGGGGGAACCCCCCGTTCCAGGGATCAGTCCGTCCCCTGCCTGAGCGATGCCAGGTGTGTGGCGTCGCGCTTCAAGCGTCTCCAGCGCCGTGCACTGGCCGAACGGTTCGGCTCGAAGCGACGCGCGGAGAACGACCATGCACGATCTCACCACCGCCGATGTCGGCACCCGGCCCGCCGTGGACCCGACGCACGACGCCGACCAGCGTTATGAAACCCGCATGGCGTGGGTCGCCTCGCTCTGGGCTGCGCCGGCGGTGCTGGCAACCGTCATCGGCATCTGGGACAGCGGGCACCTCGGCCCCTGAACGCCGCCGAGGTGGTGGCGTTTCAGGACAGCGGGGCGATGCGCAGTTCGGCTGCCGGCCGCAGCGCGCCGACCTCGATGCCGTTCCAGTTCTTCAACGTCGGCGCGGCCAGGCGCTGCATGAGGTCGCGCTCGGTGTCCTCCAGTGGCATCAGCGACAGGATCACCGCAGCCATCACCACCTCGCAGGCGCGGGCGTTGTTGCCGTCGTCCATCTTGATGGCCACGCCCAGGCCCAGGCTGGGCAGGGCGGCGCAATACACGCCTTCGGCGCCGACCTTGCAGAACACGCGCTCGCCCAGGCGCTCCATGACGCGGCTGTCGAAGCGGCCGCTGCCGGCCACTAAGACGGGCGCCAGGGCCACCGCCGGGCGCAACCGCTGCGCAGCGCGCGCTTGCTCGGCCGACAGGCCCACGCCGGTGGC
>JANPNF010000382.1:0-1935 GCA_031427315.1 Burkholderiales bacterium
GTTCGCATCGATCATCGGGCCCTGGGTCACACCGGTCTCGAAGCCGTTACCGACGTTGATGGCGCGCACCTTCGCCGCGAGCTTGTCGACAAAGGCGTCGTACACGCTGTCCTGCACATACAGCCGGTTCGCGCACACGCAGGTCTGGCCGGCGTTGCGGTATTTGCTGATCAGCGCGCCCTCGACAGCGCTGTCGATGTCGGCATCGTCGAACACGATGAACGGCGCGTTGCCGCCGAGTTCGAGCGACAGCTTTTTGATCGTCGGCGCGCATTGCTTCATCAAGATGCGGCCGACCTCGGTCGAGCCGGTGAACGACAGGTGGCGCACGGTGTCGCTGGCGCACAGCACGCGGCCGATGGCAATCGACTGTTCACTGTCGGCAGTGAGGACATTCAGCACCCCCGGTGGCATGCCGGCGCGCTGCGCCAGCTCGGCCACGGCGAGCGCCGACAACGGCGTTTGCTCGGCCGGCTTGATGACCACGGTGCAGCCCGCCGCCAGCGCGGGCGCGACCTTGCGCGTGATCATCGCGATCGGGAAATTCCACGGCGTGATGGCCGCGCACACGCCCACCGGCTGTTTGATGACGAGCACGCGCTTGCCGGCGTCGGTGGTGGGCACCGTCTCGCCGTAAACGCGTTTGGCTTCTTCGGCAAACCACTCGATGAAGCTGGCGCCGTAGCCCACCTCACCCTTGGCCTCGGCCAGCGGTTTGCCCTGCTCGGCGGTCATGATGCGGGCCAGATCGTCCGAGTGCTGAACCAGCAAGTGGTACCACCGCATCAGGATTGCAGCGCGTTCTTTGGCCGTCTTGTTGCGCCACGTCGGCCAAGCACGGTTGGCGGCGGCGATGGCGGTTTCGGCTTCGGCGGCGCCGAGGTTCGCCACTTCGGCGAGCGTCAAGCCCGTGGCCGGGTCGTCGACCGCGAAACGCCGCGTTGCGCCGACCCACACGCCGTCGATCAATGCGTCGGCCTTCAGCAAAGAGGGATCGTTCAGGGTCGCCAAGGGCGAGGGGATCAAGGTCATGCGGTGCTCCGGTGCAGCCGGACAATCTAACGCAGGGCCCCTGTTGCGCTAAAATCTGGCCTGTTAAACCAGAATTTCACCGCTGGAGCGACCATGTCCTTGTCACGATCCATTCAAAGCATCGGCCTGTTTGAGGCCAAGACGCATTTCTCCGAGTTGGTCAGCCGCGCCGAGGCAGGGGAAGAGATCGTCATCACCCGGCACAACAAGCCGGTGGTGCGGCTGGTGCCGGTCCAGGCCGTGCCCGTGGTCGACAAGGCCCGACGACGGGCGGCCATCCAGGCGATCATGGATCTGAACGAAGACATACGACGCGACGGCGTTGCTGCGCCCATTGCCGACATCGTGCAGTTCGTCCGCGATCAGCGCGAAGACCAGACCGCCCGCAAACTGAAGGCGGCAGGCCTCGAATGAGCGAGGCGACGGTGGTGCTCGATGCGTCGTACGCGCTTGCCATCGTGATGCACGACGAGGCGCAGCCCGTCAGCGCCGGCGCGGTGCTGGCCGCGCACCTGATCGCCCCCGCCATCTGGCCGCTGGAGATGGCGAATGCAGTGATGAGCAACCTGCGCCGCAAGCGCCTGGCAAGCGCTCACGTGCCGCGCTTGTTCGATGCGATGGCGCAGCTCGATGTAGAGGTGTTCGCCACGCCGATGGCCACCGCCAGCCACTGGTTCACCTTCTCCACGCAGCACCGCTTGACGCCTTACGACGCGCAGTACATCGACCTGGCCTTGCAACACCACTGCGCCATCGCCACTTGCGACGCCGATGTCGCAATGGCCGCTACCCGATTGGGCCTGACCGTGCTGGCCTGATGCCGCATTGAAGCCTGCCTCTGAACCTTTTTGAAAAAGCAAGCGATGAAAGCCACCGACATCCGCCAGACCTTCCTGACCTTCT
>JANPNF010000383.1:0-3159 GCA_031427315.1 Burkholderiales bacterium
GCCGGCACATCGACCAGCATGAGCGCTGCCTGGGTCAGCAGGAAAGGCATCGCCAGCAGCAGCGCGCCGGCGTACAGCCCAACGGATTCACTCCACAGCCGCCGGCCGATCGAACAGGTCAGTGCCACGGTGCCGGCGAACAGCAGCGTGGTCAGGAACTGAACGCCGAGCGGGTGTTCACCGAACGTGCTGAAAACGAGGCCGTACAGCAGCGGCACCAGCGGCAGATCGGTCCAGACCGGGATGGCGCCACCCCATGCACCCAGAAAGTGGGCGACACCGCCCTCGGCCAGCGCCTGGGCCTGGATGAAATAGCGCGCGCTGTCCACGATCACCTGCGGTGCGCTCCAGAAGGCGGCCGCGGCGGCGAAGGCCAGCGCGAACAGCCAGGCCGTGGACCCGCGCAGCGGCCGTCTCATCTGCGCAATCGCATAGGCCAGTGCGAGGCAGGCCACGACCAGCGGCAGCAGGGTCAGTGGGCTGGCGTCGGCAAACGTCCATTGCCAACTCACCAGGCGGTTGTCGTCGTAGCCGCGAAAGACCAGCGGCGTGAGCCAGGCCGCCGCCGCCGCCAGGGCGACGAGCAGGTTCAACGGGGCGTGCGCGGCGTCGCGCAAACTCCCGTGCGCCGTGACCTCCGCTCTCGCCGTGTGGGTCAGGCCGGTCATCGTGGGTTGTGCCTGCTGGCGCTTGCGGGGGGCCGCATCGCTATCGGTCCGGCGTTACCAGGACACGACGCGGTCGCAGTTGAAGATGCGCGCCACCAACTCGTCGTACGAGATCTCCTTGGCGGCCAGGTCCACGACCTCCACCGCATGGTCCCGAGCCTGGGCGGCGGCAACGCGCGCGGCCAGCGGATCGGGCCCGTCGCTCAACAGGTGCAGGATTCTTTTTCCCGCGCTGGTGTTGGCGACTTCGCTCATGATGCGGCCTAAAGCACGAGCACGCGATCGGCGCGGTGGTTCATGAGCG
Organism: Burkholderiales bacterium; assembly: GCA_031427315.1. GTDB lineage: Bacteria > Pseudomonadota > Gammaproteobacteria > Burkholderiales > Burkholderiaceae_C > PBB1. The sequence continues at coordinate 973 of JANPNF010000383.1, forward strand.
CGTTCTGCACCTGGCTGCGGCAGGCGATCTGCGCCGGCAGCGATGCCTTCTCGACACCGTGGGCCAGGGCGCTGTGATCGCACAGCGTGACCGATGCGCCGGGCAGCCCGGCCAGGTGCGCGAGCTCGGGGCGCAAGGCCAGATGGGTGCCGGTGTCCATCAGGAACAGGCTGACCTCGTGCCGTTGCGCCAGGGCCGAGCGCGCGATCCCGAGCACGTGTTCGAGATGGCGATCGGTATTGACCAGGATTCCCAGTTTCATCGCGTCGCTCGGATGCCGCGTTTGTGGGCGGTAACGTAGGGCAATGCTGGAGCGCTGGGAATGATGCATTCACATCATTCCGGGCCGCCACTCTCAATAGGGCAGGACATGGTCGTACTCGACCAGACGGCGGGCAATTTCTTCGGTGCCAAGCTGCTCCATGGCCTCGTTGCCCGGGTGGTTCGAATACAGGTGCATGCCCATCTCCTGCATCAATTCCTGGTCGGCGCTGCTCAGCGCGCCCGCGGGCAGTGGCTGGTCGAGCACGAAGACGTCGACCGCATCGTCGGCGAGCGTCAGCCCGAGCGCCATGCGCAGCGCCTCGCTCTGACGGCCGCGAACCACGATGGCAAGCTTGCGCTTCATGATGCGGCGGGCTCGACCGCACGGCCGGCGTTGCCCGCGAAGACCAGGTTGTGCCGATAGGCGTAGGCCACGGCTTCGGCTTGGCTGTGCACGCCGAGCTTGGCCTGGATGTGCTGCAGGTGGTTGCGCGCGGTGGCAAGATGGATGCGCAGCCGCTGGGCGATCATGGGCGTGGCCAGGCCTTCGGCCAGCAGTTGCAGGAGTTGCCGCTCGCGCTCGGTCAGCGACGAGAGGGCCAGCGCCGCGAGCGGCAGCGCGTGCGCGTCTGCCGGCGTGCAGGGCAGCCGCCGCTTCAGCGTGTCGCCGAAGGTCTCCAGCACGTCCGGCGCATCGCCGCGATACAGCAGGTGCACGCAGGTCCAGGACTGCAAACGCTGTGACGGCACCAACACCAGGTTGACCGACAACACGAGCGCTCTGCCGGCGCTATCAAGCGCACGCAGCGGAAAACCCTTGGGCGGCACGCCTTCACCCTGCAACAGGCGCACGACACAGCACTGGCCGTTGCAAAGCGCCTGCCCGCCCGGGTCTCGACCGCGCACGATCTCGTTGCACGGCCGGCCCAGCGCTGCCGACGACGGGATACCGAACAACTGCGCGCAGCCGGCGTTCCACAGCACGGTTCTCTGCTTGGCATCGACCGCGAAAACCCCGTCTGCGGTGCGGAACAACAGGTCGGCGAAGGTGGACATGTTGTCCTTTGCCCAAATCGGTTCGCGTTTATACGGGCGCCGCGGCAATGCACTCATTGACGAGCATCAAAGGGGGCTTGCCAGGACGGATCGGGGGTGCGCAGCAGGGACGCCGCAGGCACGAGCCCGCCACCGTTCGTCGGGAACGAGTCCGACGCCTCGCTCGAGGGCGGGAAGCTGGTCACGATCACGTTGTCCATGCTGCCGCCCAGGCCCAGGCCGGCGCAAGCTGAGATCGGGTGTGCGATGTTCTGCACCCTCGGCGCGCCGGAGTCGCCGCCAAGCCGCACTGCGGGGGTCGCGGAAGATCGCGCTCCAGTGGAAGTGCACCTAAAAGCACGTGTGGCCTCGGCTGAGGTTCCGCCCTGGCCGGGCGTCGTATGCTTCACGCTCGAGGCTGGCAGTTCGCCGGCCCGTTTCGCCGCATTGGAGTTGCCGTGAACATGAACCTTGCACTGACGCCGTTGATCTCGCTGGCCGCGGGGGTCCTGATCCTTGTGAAGCCCAAGCTGCTGAACTACATCGTGGCCATCTACCTGATCGTGATCGGGCTGGTCGGACTTTTCGGTACCGGCGCGTTTCGCTGAGCGGACAGCGGAGGTTGCTGCACCGACCGTCGCGGCCGAGCCCTCGGTTGCGCCCGCCGCGCAAATTGCGAAGCAGGAAATCTCCGCCCCGCCACGTGCAATGCCGCCAGCACCGCCGCCGCTGGATCTGAAGTCGCTCGAGACCCGGCTCAAGGAGGCCCAGGCCATCGGCGTGTTCACCAAGCTCACGCTGAAGAACCAGATCGACGATCTGCTGAGTCAGTTCCGAGACTACTACCAGGGACGGCTCAAGGCCACTCTGGCCGAGTTGAGGCGCTCG
>JANPNF010000384.1:0-3287 GCA_031427315.1 Burkholderiales bacterium
GGCGTGGTCGCGCGCTCGCTCGATCTGTTCCTCACGACCCCGCTGTTCATCATCGGCGAAACCAGCCTCTTCGTGCGCCACAACCTGCTGCGCCGGGAGAACTCGCTGGACGGCATCGAGGCCGTCTGCGCCCATCCGCAGGCCTTGGCGCAGTGCCAGGGCTGGCTCAACACCCACCTGCCGAATGTCGAGCGGCGGCCGGTGTCGAGCAATGCCGAAGGCGCGCGGCTGGCCGGGCTGGACGCGCGCCTCGCGGCGGTGGCCGGTGACCGCGCGGGCAGTGAATTCGGTCTGCATGTGGTGTCGCCCGCGATCCAGGACGACGCCCACAACCGCACCCGCTTCGCGGTGGTCACCGACCCACAGCGCCACCCGCAACCGCAGGCCTCGGGGCACGACTGCACCAGCTTGGTTGTCTCGGTGGCGAACCGGCCAGGCGCGGTCTACGACATGCTTATGCCGCTGAAGGCGCACGGCGTGTCGATGAGTCGTTTCGAGTCGCGCCCGGCCCGCTCGGGCCAGTGGGAGTACTACTTCTACATCGACGTGCAGGGCCACCCGAGCCAGCCCGAGGTCGCGCAAGCACTGCAGGAGTTGCGCGGTGTCTGCGCGTACTTCAAGCTGCTCGGGACGTACCCTATCGACGTTCACTAGGATGAACCTTTCCGTGTCGACGCCAGCTTTCAACCCATTGCGGTCGTATGTTCGCAGCAGGCCTCGTTCTGAGCAAGAGCGCTGCGGCGTGGTGCCGTGTTCCGTTCATGTCCCCCGGGCCGGTTCACTGTCCGTTCGCTTCGGCTCAACTCCCGCCGGCCCTCCCCCTTTACTTCACTCCACACGGCACCCCACCACACCGCTCCTGGCACCAACGTGGCAGTTGAAGACCGTTGAAGGCCACCTTGGTTCGCTGCGGAGGATGCCGGGTGACCGGCGCAGCGAAGTAAAGGAGGAGGGCCGAATCGAATTAACTCGAAGCGCCTGGGCAGTGAACCGGCCCGGGGGACATGAGCGGAGCCGGTCACACGGTGGCCTCCGCTCGTGCAGACCGACACCTGCGGGAATATGTTTGCAAGCGACTACAGCGGGCCGAAAGCAGCGCTCCGCCAACGGTCGATGGCTTCATGCGTCGCGGCTTATGCGAAGCACGGCAGAACATTGACATGTTCAATCAGTTGGGTGTAATCGGCTGTGGTTTGATGGGTGGATCGTTCGCGCTCGCGCTGAGTCGCGCCGGGTTGGTCAAGCGCGTGGTGGGCTACAGCAAGTCGCCATCGACCACTGAGAAAGCACGGCGCATGGGCGTCATCGACCAGGCAGCTGAATCGGCGCTGCTGGCGGTGTCGGGCTCGGACATCGTGCTGATGGCGGTGCCGGTCGCCGCCAGCGAAGCGACCTTCCGCGCGATCCGCCACCTGATCGAACCCGGCGTGCTGCTGATGGACGTGGGCTCCACCAAGCGCGATGTCGTCGATGCGGCGCGGCGCGTGCTGAAGGAGGCGCTGCCGAACTACGTGCCGGCGCACCCGATCGCCGGCAAGGAAGACGCTGGCAACGAGCACGCGGATGCCACGCTGTACCAGGGCCGGCAAGTCATCCTGACGCCGTTGCCGCAGACCGAGCCCGGCCTGATCCAGAAAGCCACCGACGTGTGGGCGGCGATCGGCTCCCAGGTGCTGCGCATGACGCCCGAGAACCACGACGCCGCGTTTGCCGCTGTCAGCCACCTGCCGCACCTGTTGGCCTTCGCGTACTTCAACGGCGTCGCCGGGCAGCCCGCCGCGCGTGATTTCCTGTCGCTGGCCGGGCCGGGCTTCCGTGATTTCACCCGCATCGCCGCCAGCGATCCGACCGTGTGGCGCGACATCCTGCTCGCCAACCGCGAAGAGTTGCTCAAGCAGCTGAAGCAATTTCGGCAGGCGCTGGACGCGATGGAATACGTGATGGGCAGCGGCAATGCCGACGCCCTCGAAGAGCTGATCCGTGCTGCCTCGGCAGCGCGCAGCGTCTGGACCATGACTGCAGGCAAGACACCGCCGCGCTGAACCCGCCGAATCCGGCCCCCCGATGTACGCCATTCCCTTTCTCGACATTCCCCCGCTGCTGAGCGCCGGCGGCACAGTGCGCCTGCCCGGCTCGAAAAGCATTTCGAACCGGGTGCTGCTGCTGGCAGGCCTGAGTGAAGGCAGCACCACTGTCCACGACCTGCTCGATTCGGACGATACCCAGGTGATGCTGACCGCGCTGCGCACGCTCGGCTGCCGCATCGAGGCCGACGAGTCCAACGCCAACACCGTCCTGCGCATCACCGGGCTGGGCGGTCGGCTGGCGGTGCACGAGGCCTCGCTCTTCCTCGGCAACGCCGGCACCGCGATGCGCCCGCTGACGGCCGCGCTGGCAATGCTGGCCGCAACGCAAGGCGGCAGCTTCGAGCTGAGCGGCGTGCCGCGGATGCATGAGCGGCCGATTGCCGACCTGGTGGATGCCCTGCGGCCGCTGGGCTGCCGCATCGATTACCTGGGGCAGACAGGCTATCCGCCGCTGCGGCTGCTGCCAGGGTCGGATCAGCTCGACTTGTCAGCACCGATCCACGTGCGCGGCGATGTGTCCAGCCAATTCCTGACCGCGTTGCTGCTCGCATTGCCGCTATTGACGGCCGAGCAGCCGGCCGCGATAGAAATCGACGGCGAGCTGATCTCCAAGCCCTACATCGAAATCACGCTGAACCTGCTGGCGCGCTTCGGTGTGGCGGTGCAGCGCGAGGGCTGGCAGCGTTTCGTCATCCCAGCCGGCAGCCGCTACCGTTCGCCGGGGCACATTCACGTCGAGGGCGATGCGTCGTCGGCCTCGTACTTCATTGCGCTGGGCGCGATTGCGGCCACCGAGGTGCCGCTGCGCATCGAAGGCGTCGGCACCGATTCGATCCAGGGCGACATCCGCTTCATCGATGCGGCCCAGGCCATGGGCGCACAGGTCACGGGCGGCGCCGGCTGGCTTGAGGTGCGCCGCGGCCGCTGGCCGCTGGCTGCAATCGACATCGATTGCAATGCCATCCCCGACGCCGCGATGACGCTGGCGGTGATGGCGCTGTATGCCGACGGGCCCAGCCGCCTGCGCAACATCGCCAGTTGGCGCGTCAAGGAAACCGACCGCATCGCGGCGATGGCGATCGAGCTGCGCAAGCTGGGCGCGGGCGTCGTCGAAGGCCCAGATTTCATCGAGGTCACGCCACCGCAGCACTGGACACCAGCGTCGATTCACACCTATGACGATCACCGGGTCGCGATGTG
>JANPNF010000385.1:0-1533 GCA_031427315.1 Burkholderiales bacterium
GGCTGACCGGGGCCTATGCGTCGGAATGGTCGCTGCTGTCGATGTACCTGCTGTTCATCGCGGTGGTCAGCTTCCGGTCGCGGGGTTTGTTTGGCTCGACACATGAACGTTTCAGCATCCACACCGCCGCTGCAGGGCAAGACGGCGCTCGTCACCGGGGCTGGCGGCACGATGGGGCGTGCGGTGGTGCGTGCCCTGCTTGAAGACGGCTGCCGCGTGGCGCTGATCGACCTGCAGCGGGCAGGCATGGACGCGCTACAGGCCGAGTATGGCGAGCGTGTGCATGCGGTCGCTTGCGACATTGCCGACCCGGCGCAGGTGCAAGCCGCGCACGCTGCGGTGGAAAGCGCGCTGGGCCCGGTGGACGTGCTCGTCAACAACGCAGGCATCCTGTCCAACAACAAGCTGGCAGCGACTGACGTTGCCGAGTGGCGCCGCGTGATGGGCGCCAACCTCGACGGCGCCCTCTTCTGGGCCCAGGCCGTGGTGCCGGGCATGAAGGTGCGGCGCTGGGGCCGCATCATCAACACCAGTTCGCTCGCGGCCAAGACCGGCGGGCTGACCGCCGGCACCGCCTATTCGGTGTCGAAGGGCGCCCTCGGTGCGCTGACCTTTTCACTGGCGCGCGAACTGGCGCAACACGGCGTCACGGCCAACGCCATCGCGCCCGCCTACGTGCGAACGCCGATGGTCACCGAGCAGTTGAGCCAGGCCCAGCGCACCGAGCTGATGCGGCAGATTCCAGTCGGGCGCTTCTGCGAGCCCGAAGAGTTTGCCCATGTGGTGCGCTTCCTGGCGTCGCCCTTGTCGGGTTTCATCACCGGTGAAATCATCGACCTCAACGGCGGCCTGTTGATGGATTGAGGGCTTCGAACACACCATGACAGACCCCAAGCTGCTGAAGAACCTTTTCGACCTGCGCGGACGCGTGGCCTGCGTGCCCGGCGGCTATGGCGACATCGGTGCGGCAATAGCCTGGGCGTTGGCACAGGCCGGCGCGCGCGTGGCCGTGACTGGCCGCAGTGCGGCGAAAGCCCAAGCGCTGGCCACGGCGCTGCGTGAAGCGGGCCACGACGCGGTCGGCCTCGCGATGGAGGCCCATTCGGTCAGCAGCATCCGCATGGCCATCGACGCCGTGGCGCAGCACTTCGGCCAGCTTGACCTGCTGATCAACTGCGTCGGCATCCAGCGTGAAGAACGGTTGGCCGACGTGACCGAGGAAGCCTTCGACGAAGTCGTGCAGGTCAACCTCAAGGCTGCAATGTTCATGGGCCAGGCGGCAGCGCGCCACCAGGCGAGCGGTGGCCGCCAGGTGCACCTGCTGTCTGTGCGTGCGCAACTGGGGCTGCGCGACCGCGGCTATTCGGCCTACTGCGCCACCAAGGGCGCACTCGTGATGCTGGTCAAGCAGCACGCCATGGAATTGGCGGCGCGCGGCATCACCGTCAACGGCGTGGCGCCCACCGTCGTGCGTGGCGAGATGGCGCGCCACTGGCTGGACAACCCGGTGACGCGCCAGCAGGTGCTGCAGCG
>JANPNF010000386.1:0-1667 GCA_031427315.1 Burkholderiales bacterium
CAAAACGCTGCTCACCGACCTCATCGGGGTCTTCGACCGTGACCGCCATGTCATCGCGAAGCGCCTGCTCGGCATGCGCAAAGCTCACGCCATGCTTGCGAAGGTTGCTGCGCGCCTTGACGGGATCGAACTCGAAACCCATGCCGTCAGTATGCATATCATATGCATATTGTCAAGCAAGGGCATGGCGGGGCCCGACTTGTCAGCGGGAACCGTCTTGCCGCGGCTCATCTACGTAAACGACTTCCCCTCCCCCGCCAGATGGGCCAGCAGCGGCGCCAGCTGCCAGAACGCCGCGTCATCGAGCGGGATGCTTGCAAACCTCAGCCGCCTTGAACTTCGCCAGTTCAGCCTTGGTGGCAACGGACTTGAGCTCGCCCTTCTCATAGGCGCTGAGCACTCCGAGTTTGTCGTCGTCAGTCTTCAGCATCGCTTTCACTGAAAGTCATGCGCTCGGCGATGGCTGCATCGTCGTTCAGGTAGGTTGCCCCATCGAACAAGACAACCTTGGTGAAATTCTGGTCGTGGTCATGAACCGACTCCGAGTTCGGCGTCACTTTCGCAGAGCCAGCATGAATTCTTCCGGTGCAACCTCCGCCTGACGGAGAAGACCGGCAAGCGTGCCGATCTTGACCTGGCCGTGCATCGGGATCACGCAGCCTCGGGTGTCGCGCTTCATCACAACGTGGCTTCCGCTTTGCCGCACCTTCTGGAACCCGAGCCGCTCGAGCGCGCGCTGAATCTCGCCGCCGGAGAGATGCGGCAGTTTAGGCATCTGCCGGCTCGGGCACCGTGAACATGGTGACGACCGGGTGGCCTAGTGAGGGCATCGGAAACTCGGACAAGTACAGCGCCGTGGCTTCCTGCAGGTTCGCCACCGCTTCTTCAACCGTCTCGCCTTGCGTTGTCGTTCCCGTCTCCGGATTCAAGGCAACGAAACCGCCCTCTTCGGCATGAGTCAGTACAGCAGTCAGGTTCATGGCCACGCTCCCGATCAAGACAGGGCACATTGTCGCGCGCTTTGAGGTGTGACAGTCCTGCCGCGTACCTCCGCCGCGCCCCGCAGTCAAGTGAACGACTTGCCCTCCGCCGCCAGCTTGGCCAACAACGGCGCCGGCTGCCAGAAGCTCGCATCGTCGCGCGGATTCGCACCGAACTTCTTCATCGCCTGCACCACCCCATACAGCCCCTGCTGGTCGGCGTAGCACATCGGGCCGCCACGGTGCAGCGGGAAGCCGTAGCCGCTGAGGTAGACCATGTCGATGTCGCTGGCCTTGCTGGCGATGCCTTCTTCGAGCAGCCTCGCGCCTTCGTTGACCAGTGAGTAGACCAGGCGGTGCACGATCTCGTCGTCGCCGATCTGGCGTACCTCAATGCCGAGCTCGTTGCGGTGCTGGGCGATCATGTCTTCGACGAGTTTCGACGGGATCGGATCGCGTTTGCCCGGCGCGTAGTCGTACCAGCCAGCCCCCGTCTTCTGGCCGTAGCGGCCCAGCTCGCACAGCAGGTCGGCGGTCTTGCTGTAGCGCAGATTGGGTTTTTTCGACATAGCGGCGCTTTCGGATCGCCCAGCCGATGTCGTTGCCGGCCAGGTCACCCATGCGAAACGGCCCCATCGCAAAACCGAACTTCTCGGCCGCGCGGTCGACCTGCGCCGGCGTGCAACC
>JANPNF010000387.1:0-1503 GCA_031427315.1 Burkholderiales bacterium
CACGCTGGCGCGGCTGATGTTCCGCTTCTACGACGTGTCGGCCGGCCGCATCGAGATCGCCGGCCAGGACATCCGCGCGGTGACGCAGCACAGCCTGCGCCAGGCGATCGGCATCGTGCCGCAGGACACGGTGCTGTTCAATGACACCATCGAATACAACATCGCCTACGGCCGCACAACGGCCGCACGCAGCGAGGTCGAGGCGGCGGCGCAGGCGGCGCACATCCACGCCTTCATCGCCTCGACACCGAAGGGCTACGACACGATGGTCGGCGAGCGCGGGCTGAAGCTCTCGGGCGGCGAGAAGCAGCGGGTGGCGATCGCCCGCACGTTGCTGAAGGCGCCGCCGATATTGATCTTTGACGAGGCGACTTCGGCGCTCGATTCGGCCAACGAACGCGCCATCCAGGCAGAGTTGCAGGGCGTGGCGCAGAACAAGACCACGCTGGTCATCGCGCACCGGTTGTCGACCGTGGTCGATGCACACCAGATCCTGGTGATGGAGCACGGCCGCATCGCAGAGCGCGGCTCGCATGCCGAGCTGTTGGCCCTGAACGCGCGCTATGCGCAGATGTGGCAGCTGCAGCAAAGCAGCCCTGACGCTGGGCATCGCCCCGACTGAGGCGCAGTCGTGGGTCAAGGAGCGCGGCGTGGGCACGACCAGGCCGCGTGAGGCGCGATGCAAAATCGCCCGATGGATTCACTGACCTCGACACTGACGTTGCGGCGCCCCGACGACTGGCACCTGCACCTGCGCGACGGCGCGGCCATGGAGACGGTGCTGCCCGACACCGCGCGGCAGTTCGCCCGCGCGATCGTGATGCCCAACCTGAAGCCGCCTGTCACCACGACCGCGCAGGCGCTGGCCTACGCAGATCGCATCCGCGCGGCGCTGCCCGCAGGGCTCACGTTCGAGCCGCTGATGACGCTGTACCTGACCGACCGCCTGCCGGCCGACGAGATCGTGCGAGCGAAGGAAGCCGGCATCGTCGCCGTCAAGCTGTACCCGGCCGGGGCCACCACGAACAGCGATGCTGGCGTGACCGACCTGCGCCTGACCTACCCGACGCTGGACGCGATGCAGCGCGTGGGCATGCCCTTGCTGGTGCACGGCGAGGTGACCGATGCCGACATCGATTTGTTCGACCGCGAGGCGGTGTTCATCGACACGAAGCTGATCCCGCTGCGGCGCGACTTTCCCGAGCTGAAGATCGTTTTCGAGCACATCACCACCCGCGAGGCGGCGCAGTACGTCGCCTCGGCGGGCGCGCACACCGCCGCCACGCTCACCGCGCACCACCTGCTCTACAACCGCAATGCCTTGTTCACCGGCGCGGGTGGTGCTGCTGGAATGCGCCCTCACTACTACTGCCTGCCGATCCTCAAGCGCGAGGTGCATCGCCAGGCGCTGGTCGAAGCGGCCACCTCGGGCAGCGACCGCTTCTTTCTCGGCACCGACAGCGCGCCGCATGCGGCGCACCTGAAGGAGCACGCCTGCGGCTG
>JANPNF010000388.1:0-2365 GCA_031427315.1 Burkholderiales bacterium
CGTGCAGACCTCGATCGAGAAGGTGATCCACACGCTGCTGGAGGCGATCGCGCTGGTCGTCATCGTGGTCGTGATTTTTTTGCAGACCTGGCGCGCCTCGCTGATCCCGCTGCTGGCGGTGCCGGTGTCGATCGTCGGCACGTTCGCGGTGCTGCTGCTGTTGGGCTTTTCGATCAACACGCTGACGCTCTTTGGCCTGGTGCTCGCCATCGGCATCGTGGTCGATGACGCGATTGTCGTGGTCGAGAATGTCGAGCGCAACATCGAGGCCGGCCTGAGCCCGCACGACGCCAGCGTGAAGGCGATGCAGGAGGTGTCGGGCCCGATCATCGCGATCGGCCTGGTGCTGTGCGCGGTGTTCGTGCCGATGGCTTTCGTCAGCGGGCTGACAGGCCAGTTCTACAAGCAGTTCGCCGTCACGATAGCGATCTCTACCGTGATCTCGGCGTTCAATTCGCTGACGCTGTCACCGGCGCTGGCAGCCATCTTGCTGCAACCGCACGATGCGAAGAAGGACTGGCTCACGCGCCTCATCGACGCCGTCTTCGGCCGCTTCTTCGCCTGGTTCAACCGCTTCTTCAACCGCAATGCGGGCCGCTACAGCGGCATGATCACGAACACCGTCGTCAAGCGCAAATCGATCTCGCTGGTGGTCTACGCCGTGCTGCTCGGGCTGACGGTGTTCATGTTCACCCGCGTGCCACCGGGCTTCGTGCCGCAGCAAGACAAGCAGTACCTGATCGGCATCGCTCAGCTGCCCGACGGCGCCAGCCTGGAGCGCACGACCAAGGTCATCCGCGAGATGAGCGACATCGCGCTGTCGATTCCCGGCGTGCGCGACTCGGTGGCTTTTCCCGGCCTGAGCATCAACGGCTTCACCGCGGCGTCGAACTCGGGCATCGTGTTCTTCGGCCTCGACGAGTTCGAGAACCGCACCTCGGCGCAGACGAGTGCCAAGGCCATCGTCGGCCAAGTCAACCAGAAGCTCGGCGCCATCCAGGGCGCCTTCCTGTTCGTGCTGAACCCGCCGCCGGTCAGCGGGTTGGGCAATGCCGGCGGTTTCAAGCTGCAGTTGCAAGACCGCGAAGGGGCTGGTGAAGCCGCACTGAACGGCGTGGTGCAGCAGCTGATGGGGCGCATCTACGGCAACCCGAACAGCGGCATCACGCAGGCTTTCAGCAACTACCAGATCAACGTGCCGCAGCTGTTCGCCAATGTGGACCGCACCAAGGCCAAGCAGATGGGTGTCAACCTGAACGACATCTACGACACGATGCAGACCTACCTCGGGTCGCTCTATGTGAACGACTTCAACCGCTTCGGCAAAACGTACCAAGTGATCGTGCAGGCCGACGCCAACTACCGCGCCAAGGCCGAGGACATCGGCAACCTGAAGATCCGCAACAGCGCGGGTGCGATGGTGCCGCTGGGCGCGATGATGACAGTCGAGCCGACCTTCGGGCCGGCCGCAGTCGGCCGCTACAACAGCCTCTACACGGCCGACTTCAACGGCGCGCCCAAGCCCGGCTTCAGCTCGGGCGAGGCGCAGGCCGAGATGGAGAAAATCCTGCAAGAAACGCTGCCGCGCGGCATGTCGTACGAGTGGACCGAACTGGTCTACCAGGAAAAGATCGCCGGCAACACGATGGTCTACATCTTTCCGCTGTGCGTGCTGCTGGTATTCCTGGTGCTGGCCGCCACCTATGAGAGCTGGACGCTGCCGCTGGCGATCATTTTGATCGTGCCGATGTGCATCTTGAGCGCGATCACCGGCGTGTGGCTCAGCGGCTTGCTGGGCATGCCCGCCGACAACAACATCTTCACGCAGATCGCGTTCGTGGTGCTGGTCGGGCTGGCGTGCAAGAACGCGATCCTGATCGTTGAGTTCGCACGTGAGCTCGAACTGCAGGGCCGCACACCGGCGCAGGCAGTGGTGGAGTCGTGTCGGCTGCGGTTGCGCCCAATCCTGATGACGTCGATTGCCTTCATCGCTGGCGTCGTGCCGCTGGTGCTCTCCAGCGGTGCGGGTGCCGAGATGCGACAAGCCATGGGCATCGCGGTGATGAGCGGCATGATTGGCGTCACCGTGTTCGGCCTGGTGCTGACGCCGGTGTTTTACGTGCTGCTGCGCAAGCTGTCCCCGGCCCCGCTGCACCACGCGGGTCGCGCGCCGACAGTTTCACCGTTGTCCCCACCATCGGCCCCACCGCCGGCGCTGCCCGCGGGTGCCACCGGAGACAGCCATGCGTGATCCCACTTTCAAGCTGCTGCCCTGCGCAAGGGGCTGCGCTGCGCTGTCGCTCGCGATGCTGGCGTCCGGTTGCGCCTGGGTCGGACACGACTACCAGGCGCCGCCTGCCAAGCT
>JANPNF010000389.1:0-3769 GCA_031427315.1 Burkholderiales bacterium
AAATTCGGCCCGGTGCGCAGCGTGCGGCCGACGATGGTGTTCGAGCTCGGCTTCGAAGGCATCAACCACAGCCCCCGCCACAAGAGCGGCATCGCGGTGCGGTTTCCGCGCATGCTCAGAATTCGGCATGACAAGCCGCTGTATGAAGCCGACACTCTCGCTGATTTGCAGGCATTGATGGGGCTCCCGTAGCACCGGGCAACCCTTAGCATCCACCGACCCTTCCCCGGCCACTGCCCTTGACCCCCGAAGCCCAAGCCCGACTGTCCATCGACCAGCGCCTCGCGCAGGCCGGATGGGTGGTGCAGGACCACAAGGCGCTGAACCTCGGCGCAGCTTTGGGCGTGGCGGTGCGCGAGTACCCCACGGCCACCGGCCCGGCCGACTATGTGTTGTTCGTAGATCGGCACCCCGTCGGCGTGATCGAGGCCAAGAAGGAAGAGACCATCCTCACTTTCGTCGAGGAACAAACTCAGCGCTACGCCGCCAGCTCGCTGAAGTGGCGTCTCGATGCCCAGCCGCTGCCTTTCCTTTATGAGAGCACCGGCCAAGTCACCCGCTTTACCGATGGCCGCGACCCGGCCCCCCGTTCACGCGAGGTCTTCAACTTCCACCGGCCCGACACCCTGAACGCGTGGCGGCGCCAACCCGACACGCTGCGCCGCAGGCTCGCCGAGCAGCTCCCTGCATTGCCCACCGCAGGCCTGCGCGACTGCCAAGTCAGCGCCGTCACCGGCCTGGAAACCTCGCTCGCCGACAACCGCCCGCGCGCCCTGATCCAGATGGCAACAGGCGCTGGCAAGACCTTCACCGCCATCACGTCGATCTACCGACTGTTGAAATTCGCCGGTGCCAAGCGCGTGCTGTTTCTGGTCGACACACGCAACCTCGGCAAGCAGGCCGAACAAGAATTCCGCGCCTACACGCCCCCGGACGACGCCCGCAAATTCGTCGAGCTGTACAACGTGCAGCGCCTCGCCGGCCCCACGCTCGACCCGCATGCCCAGGTGTGCATCAGCACCATCCAGCGCATGTACTCGATGCTCAGCGGCCAGCCGATCGACGAGGCGGCCGAAGACGTGTCGTTGAATGAGCTGCGGCAGCTCGACACCCAGACCAAGTTCGTTCAGTACAACCCGCTGATTCCTGTCGAGTCGTTCGACTTCATCGTCATCGACGAATGCCACCGCTCGATCTACAACCTGTGGAAGCAGGTGCTCGACTACTTCGACGCCTTCCTGATCGGCCTCACCGCCACGCCCGACCAGCGCACCTTCGGCTTCTTCAACGAAAACGTGGTCGCCGAGTACAGCTACGAAGACTCGGTCTCCGACGGCGTGAACGTGCCCTACGACGTGTACTTGATCGAGACCGAAAAAACCAAGACCGGCGGTGTGCTGCAAGCCACCGAATGGGTCGATCACCGCGACCGCCTGAGCCGCGCCAAGCGCTGGGCGCAGGTCGACGACGACACCGTCTACAGCGGCAAAGACCTCGACCGCTCGGTCGTCAATGCCAGCCAGATCCGCCAGGTGATCCAGGCGATGAAAACCTCCGTCGAAACCAGGATCTATCCGCAGCGCAAGGAAGTGCCCAAGACCCTCATCTTCGCCAAGACCGACAGCCACGCCGAGGACATCATTCATGCCGTGCGGGAGGTCTACGCCCAGGGCAATGCGTTCTGCAAGAAGGTGACCTACACCGCTGAAGACCCCGAAGGCACGCTGTCTGACTTTCGCATCGAATACCACCCGCGCATCGCCGTCACGGTTGACATGATCGCCACAGGCACCGACGTGAAGCCGCTCGAAGTGCTGCTGTTCATGCGCGACGTGCGCAGCCGCAGCTACTACCAGCAGATGAAGGGCCGCGGTGTGCGCAGCCTGGGCCACGAACCCTTGAGGTTGGTCTCGGCCAGCGCCGACAGCGCGAAAACGCACTTCGTGCTGATCGACGCGGTGGGTGTCGAAAAGTCATTGAAAACCGACGGCCGTCCGCTTGAACGCCAGCCCACGCTGGCCCTCGCCGACTTGCTGCATGGCGTGGCTGTGGGCCACCGCGATGACGACACCGTGCTCAGCCTCGCCAACCGTCTGCTCCGCTTGGCCAAGCAGCTCGATGCGAAGGCGCAGGCGAGTGTCGCGAAAGAGGCGGGCGGTGTGCCGCTGGTGGCGTTGGCGCAAGGCCTGCTAGCCGCACTCGACCCCGACAAGATCGCAGCCGCTGCGCTCGCCACCGCGCAAGCCGCTGGCATCACGCGTGACGAAGCCACGTTGACCGAAGCCGAACTGCAAGCCGCGCGCGCCGAACGTGTCGCCGCCGCCTGTCTGCCCTTCGACAACCCGGTGCTGCGCGAGCGCATCGACGGCGCCCGCCGCGAGCGCGAGCAGTTGATCGACCATGTCAACCTCGACCATGTCACCTTCAGCGGCTACAGCGCCGATGCCGAAGCGGCAGCGAACAAGACGATCGACAGCTTCAAGGCCTACATCGCCGCGCACCAGCACGACATCGAAGCACTCGGCTTCATCTACCAACAGCCTTACCAGCGCCGCGCGATGACGTTTGCGATGGTCGAGCAGTTGCACGAGTTGTTGGCCCGCCCGCCGCTGATGCTGACCACCGAGCGGCTCTGGCGCGCTTATGAACGTGTTCAGCAAAGCCAGGTCAGGGGCGCAGGCGTACAACGCCAGCTCACCGACCTAATCGCGCTGGTGCGTTTTGCGCTCGGCTTTGATGCCGAGTTGCGGCCGTTCGCCGACGCGGTGAACACGCGCTTTCAGGGCTGGATATTCCGCCACAACGCGCAGCGCGGCAGCGCCTTCACGCCCGAGCAGACCGAGTGGCTGCGCCTGATGAAAGACCACATCGCCGCCAGCGTGGCGGTGGAGCGCAGCGACTTCGACCACGCGCCGTTCGCGGGGCGGGGCGGCTTGCAGAAAGCGTGGGGCGTGTTCGGCGGTGAGTTGGTTGGGTTGATGGCGGAGATGAATTTGGAGTTGGTGGCGTGAAGGAGTGGGCCGAATTCGGCGCGGAGCCATGGCCTCTGCCCGCTTCGTGGAAGTGGGCAACGATGGGTGACATCACCGAAGTCGTAGGGGGCGGTACTCCATCGACGACTGAAAGCCAGAACTTCGGCGGTCCAGTGCCATGGATCACGCCAGCCGACATGTCTACGCACGTTGGCAAGTTCATCCGATCCGGGTCACGCAGCTTGTCGGAGCGGGGCCTGATGGGCAGCGGTGCTCGGTGGTTGCCGCAAGGTACGGTCCTGTTCAGTTCGCGTGCGCCAATCGGATACGTTGCTATTGCCGCAACCAACCTTGCGACGAATCAAGGCTTCAAGAGTTTTCCGCCTTCGGAAGGGGTCGCACCAGACTACCTGTTCCACTGGCTGGGATCGGCAAAGCGATTCGCGGACGCACTTGCCAGTGGCACAACGTTTCTTGAAATTTCCGGCGCGAAGGCAGCGTTGATTCCGTGCCCAATAGCTCCGCTGCGCGAACAGCACCGCATCGTCGAGAAGCTCGAAGAACTCCTCTGCGACCTCGATGCAGGCGTGGCCGAGTTGCGCGCCGCGCAGGCCAAGCTGAAGCTCTACCGGCAGTCGCTGCTTAAGGCCGCTGTCACCGGCGAACTTACTGCGAGCTGGCGCGGTCGCAACGTGCCGCATGAGACAGGCCAGCAGTTACTCGCGCGATTTGCACTACTGCGCCGCCAAAGTTGGGAATCGCAGCAACTCACTCGATTCAAAGAGCGCGACAAGACA
>JANPNF010000390.1:0-4623 GCA_031427315.1 Burkholderiales bacterium
AGGTAGATGTCATCGGTCGAGGCCATGTAGCTGGCGTCCGGTGCACGCAAAAAGCCGAAGCCGTCGGGCAGCACTTCCAGCACGCCGTCGCCAAAGACTTGCTCACCGCCCTTGGCGCGCTTTTTCATGATCGCGAACATCAGCTCCTGCTTGCGCAGGCGGGTGACGTTCTCGATTTCCAGCGCCTCGCCCATCGTGATGAGGTCGGAAACGTGGAGCGCTTTCAGTTCGGACAGGTGCATGGAGGCGAAACCAGGAAGTAGTGCGAAGGAAGGGTGCAGATGCTGTGGCACCTTTTATAGGGGGGCCTGAGCAAAGTGTGGTCAGTGGAGGTGCGCCGGGCAACTAAGGGGCGGAGCAGAACCGCCGGTTTGTCATTTGGCGGAAGCGCTGCTGCGCCGTTACCCGAGAATGAGGCCTGTGGCTGCTGATGGGATGGATCGGAGATCCCTACGAGTCCCAACGATTATAGGTTGCCGTCGATGAACGCTGTCAACTGGGCTTTCGTCAGCGCGCCCACCTTGGTCGCGGCCAGCGCGCCGTCTTTGAACAGCATCAGCGTCGGGATGCCGCGAATGCCGTACTTGGCCGGCACGTCGCGGTTCTCATCAACGTTCATCTTGGTGATTTGCAGCCGGCCGACATAGGCCTTCGACACCTCGTCGAGGATCGGCGCGATGGCCTTGCAGGGGCCGCACCATTCGGCCCAGTAGTCCACCAAAACGGGCTTGCTGGATTTGATGACGTCGGCCTCGAAAGACGCGTCAGACGTGTGTGTAATCAATTCACTGCTCATGATGGATCCTCGGTGCGAGCGGGCCCGGAGATGGGCGACAAGGCACAATGATTTTGACATATGGGGCCCACCGGCTCGCAGCGCAAGGTTCAGCGCGACGACTGCTTTTCCTATCGCCACCATGTTGAATATCTTTCTCTGGGACGAGTGCGGTGACCCCTGGTCTGCGGCTGTCACGGCTGCAAAGCGCTGGGCCGGCGAGCATGGCGTCGCGCTGCGCGATGCGGTGTTTCTGGTGCCGTTTGCGCAGCACCTGCCACTGGCGCGTGCGGCCTGGGCGACGAGCGCGCTGTGGATGCCGCGCGTCGAGACCACGCAAACGCTGGCCCGCAGCCTCGCTCCCGCCGAGCTCCCGTCGGGGGACGACATCTGCTTCGATGCCGCGCTGGACGCGCTAACAGCACGCCGACTGCTGCGCAGCCAGTCGGTCTTCGCCGCCTGGCTGCGCCGCGATCCCCGTGCCTTCGATCAAGCGGCCCAGACACTCGCACTGACCGCCCAAGGCATCGCCCGCGCGCTGGCTGCAGTGCCGCCGTCGCAGCGAGAGGCGTACAGCGTCGCCGCCCGTGCCGCGCTGGGCGCTGTCGGTGGCGTGGGCGGCACCGAGCGCCACCTGGCACGCGTTGCATTCGAATGGGCTGCGGCGATGCCCGCGGCGGCGACCGATGTGCTGTTTTCGTGGCAGCCCTCGGCCTGGATCGTGGTGCAGGCGGGCGGCGTCGATGCGCTGACGCAGCGGCTTGTTGACAAGGCCGTCGTCCCGGCCCTGTGGCTCGATGTCGACCCGCCGGGCGACGATGTGATCCGCGCAGTGGCGCCGCTGGCGCACATCCAGCTCCAGGTGTGCAGTGGCTTCGAGGACGAGGCGCAGCGCGCGGCCGCGCAGGTGCTGGCCGATCTCGCCACGCATGGCACTCCGGTCGCGCTGATCGCGCAAGACCGGCTGCTGACGCGCCGGGTGCGCGCGCTGCTGGCCCGGCAAGGCGTGCCGCTGCACGACGAAACCGGCTGGACCTTGTCGACCACCCGCGCGGCAGCCGGCGTGATGGCATTGGTGCGCGCTGCGTCGCCCACCGCCACCGTCGACGAGGTGCTGGACGCGATCAAATCATGGCCTGCCGACGGGGTCGATGTCGCTGTCATCGCAGCGCTCGAACAAACGCTGCGCCGTTATCAGTGGTCGCGACCGTCTGCGGTGAACCCGCAGCGCCTGCCCGCTGCCGCTGCTGCGTTGTGGGAGGCGGCTGCGCAGTCCACCGAGCCGTTGCGCGGCGCCGGCACTCAAACCCTGGCCGCGTGGAGTCAGCGCTTGTCGGCCGCGCTGCAAGCCAGCGGCCTGGCCGCCGCGCTGGCCGATGACGAAGCCGGTCAGCAGCTGCTGTCTGCCCTGCACCTGACGGGCGCCGAACTGTGGGCCGCCCACCCCGAGGCCGTCACGCTCGCCGACTACAGCCGCTGGGTCGATGCGGCGCTGGAGCAGGCGAGCTATGTGCCGACCTCGCCCGCGGCGCCAGCCGTCGTCGTGATCCCGGCAGCGCGCGCGATGCTGCGGCCGTTCGCGGCCGTGGTCTGGCCCGGTGCCGACGAGAAGCAACTCGGCGCGACCGCGTCACCACATCCACTGCTCAGTGACAGCGAAGCCGAAGCACTCGGTCTGTTGACCGCTGCCCAGCGCCGCGAGCGCGACCTTGTTGCGTTCGTGCAGGCGCTGCGCGGTGCGCCGGTGACCTTGCTGCGCCGCACCGACGACGATGGCGAGCCGCTGTCGGCCAGCCCCTGGCTCGAACGGCTGTTGGCGGCGCAGCGCCAGGCTGGGCACCCGAAGCCCGCGCTGGCGCCCGACACCCGGATCGAGCAGGTGGTTTCGGCAAACCCCGTCGCACGACCGCTGCCGAGCGCCCCAACGCTGCTGCCCGATCGCCTGAGCGCCAGCGCCTGCGAGGCCTTGCGCACCTGTCCGTACCGTTTCTTCGCGCTGCGCATGTTGGGCTTGCAAGCCGTCGACGAACTCGATGGCGAGGTCGAGAAGCGCGACTACGGCACCTGGCTGCATGCGGTGCTGCACCGCTTTCATCTGGCGCGCCCCGAGCCCCGTGCCTCAAACGATGACGCCGGTGCGCTGGCGGCTGCCGCCATAGAAGCGCAGGTTGCGCTCGGCCTGGCCGATGCTGATTTCCTGCCGTTCGCGGCCACCTTCGAGCGTTTCGTGCCGCGCTACATCGACTGGTTGCAGGGGCGCGACCGCATTGGCGCGCAGTGGCTCGACGGCGAGCGCGACTGGACGGTCCATCCCGAGGCATGGCAAGGCACGGCGATGCACGGTGTGATCGACCGCATCGACGGCGTGAGCGGGCAGGC
This sequence comes from Burkholderiales bacterium, assembly GCA_031427315.1. Taxonomy (GTDB): domain Bacteria; phylum Pseudomonadota; class Gammaproteobacteria; order Burkholderiales; family Burkholderiaceae_C; genus PBB1. The sequence goes on from JANPNF010000390.1 coordinate 3,155, forward strand.
CGGCCCGGTGACGCAGCTGATCGACTACAAAACTGGTGCCACGCAGAGTCTGCGCGACAAGGTCAGGCAGCCGCAGGAAGACACGCAGCTGCCGTTCTATGCGGCGCTGGCGATCGAGCAGGGCCGGGTGGCCGGCGAGATCGGTCCGCTCGATGCGATTTACCTGGCGCTCGACGACGCCAAAGCCATCGTCGAGGTGCGCCACCCCGACGTCGAGCGCAGCGCGACGGCACTCATCGAAGGCCTCGGCCGCGACCTGGCGCAGCTGCGGCGTGGTGCGGTGCTGCCCGCGCTCGGCGAGGGCGCCGCCTGCGACCACTGCGAGGCGCGCGGCCTGTGTCGGCGCGACCAATGGGCAGACGCTTCGCCTGCCGGGGTGCCGCGTTGAGCGCTCCAGTGCAGCCTGCCTACCGCGTCGACGGCGAGCGGGTCGGCGCGGAGGCGTTCTACGCGGTGGCCTGCGATCCGCGGCGTCATGTGGTCGTCGAGGCCTGCGCCGGAGCGGGCAAAACCTGGATGCTGGTCTCGCGCATCCTGCGCGCGCTGCTCGACGGCGCCCAGCCGCAAGAGATCCTCGCGATCACCTTCACCCGCAAGGCGGCCGGCGAGATGCGCGCGCGGCTGAACGAGTGGTTGACCGCTTTTTCGGCCGATACGGGCAGCGATGCCGACCGCGTCCTGGCCTTGCAGCAACGCGGGCTCGACGCCGCTACCGCGCAGGCACTGGTGCCCGCGCTGGCTGGCCTGCAACAGCGCTTGCAGCAGGCGGGCCGGTCGGTCGAGATTTGCACCTTCCACGCCTGGTTCTCGCAACTTCTGAAGGCGGCACCGCTCGATCTTCTGATCGAGCTCGGCGTGCAGCGCAACGCGCAGATCGTCGAGGACATCGCCGACCACGAGAGCGAGGTATTCCGGCGCTTCCATGCGGTGGTGGTCGCTGACGAGACGCTGCGCGCCGACTACCACCAGCTGGTGCAGCGCCGCGGCCGCTCACAGCTGCGCAAATGGCTGGACGCCGCCTGGGCCAAGCGTGTCGAGATCGAACTCGCAGATGCAGCCGGCACGCTCGGGTCCAGCGTCGCGCCGCCGACAGCGCCGTGGCCTGAGGCCGATCCCGCAGCGCACCCGACGCAGTGGGTGCAGTCATTTGAACTGCGACAAACGCTGCAACGCTGTGCCTCTGCCTCTGCCTTGGGTGCGGTCGGTGGCAAGAAGACCGCCGATGCGGCACGTGCGATCGAAGCCGCGCTGACGATGCACGCGTCGCCGGCAGCAGATGTGTTCGATGCGCTGTGGACGGCGCTGTTCACGCAAAAAGACACGCCGCGCAAGGGCCTCGGCGACAGCGCGGAGCAGCAGGCCGCGATCAACGCGCTGGCCGCCCTGCGCGATGCCGTGGTGCAGCACGAGGCGCGCGATGAGCACCTGCGGATGGTGCGGCTGTCGCGTGTGTTATTCACCGAACTGGC
>JANPNF010000391.1:0-9048 GCA_031427315.1 Burkholderiales bacterium
CGAGTTCTGCAGGAAGGTCAGGATGTCGCGCTTGATCTGGTAGTTCTCGACGACCCGGAACGGGCACATCTTCAGGCCTTCGTCCGACGGGCTTTCCGCCATCGACGGCATGCCGCCCGGCTCGATGGCGCCGTTCTCGCCCTCGTGCACTGTGCAGGCCACCCAGCAGATGATCTTGCCCTCGTGGAACATCGGCACGATCATGCTTTGATCGGTGTTGTGGATGTTGCCGTAGCGCGAGTCGTTGTGGATGAAGCCGTCACCCTCGCGCACGCCCACTGTCGGTTCATTGACCCAATTCTTGATGATGAACTTGATCGGGTGGTGCACCAGCGCCGAAAACACCAGCACGCCGCCGGAACTCGCAATCGCCAGGTCGCCCGCAGCCGAATAGACGCCGGTGATCAGGTCGCCCCATTTCGCACCCGGTGCCGCGCCCATCTGCTCGACCATCTCGAAGCCTTCGTCGCAACCGGCCTGGATGCGGTCGCGGATCTTCGAGACGGTGCGTGCATCGCTGACCTTCGCGATCGCGGCCTCTTCGGCTTCGCTGCGTGGCATCAAGTCGTGCCGGGTCATGATCTCGGGGTCGGGCCCGAGGAAGAGGGTGGTGTCGTTCAGGAATTTCTTGATCAGCGCGATCTCTTCCGCGCTGGGTACCTTGGGCGCTTGGGACTTGACGGTTTCGCTCATTTCAACCTCTTCATTGGTGGTGGTCGTCACGTTCCGATGCACGCTCAGGCGCGCAGGAACCAAGACGCGCCTTGGCGCGCCGCCACGAAAGTCCATCCGGGATCGACCAGGAAGGTCGTCACTTCCGAGGCGATGATTGCCGGCCCGGAGATCTGCACGCCAGGAGCAATGTCAGCGCGGTTCCACACCGGTGTTTCGATGGCGCCTTCATGGCCCACGAAATGGCACTTGCGCGGCGTCTCCGGCTTCGGCGGCTCCTTGCGCAACTCGGCTGCGACCGGCTTGATGTCCTCGAAGGTCACCGTCTCATGCCGCACGAAGGCCGCCACGCGGATGGTGTTGATTCGAATGCCGGCCTCCGGCGCCTGACTGCCTTCGCCGAAGCGCTTGCCGTAGTCGTTCGAGAACTGCGAAATGATGGCCAGTACATCGGCCGCACCGTGCACCTCGTGCTGCGGGATCACCGCCGTGGTCGTCACCAGCTGGTTGCCGTAGCGCATGTCGAGTTCAAGGCTGTACTGGATCTGGCTGCGTTCGATGCCTTGGCGCAGCAAATCCTGCGTTCCCTGTTCCTTCAGCTCGGCCACGATGCTGTTGAAGCGCGGGTAGTCGTCAAAGACATGGCGCGTGTTCGAGTCGTACATCACCATGTACAGCGACTGCTCGTGGATGTGCAACTGGTGCATGTTGCCGGCCCCAACCGCCGAAAACACCGAGCTCAGCGGCGGCGCCAGGATCTTGTCGATGCCCAGGTTGCGCGCGATGCCGCAGCAGTGCAGCGGGCCGTTGCCGCCATAGGCGAGCATCGTGAATGCCTTCGGGTCGTAGCCGCGCGCGCGCAGTTCGGTAAACAGCCCATTGGCCATGTTGTCATCGACCTTCTCGCGGATCGCCAGCGCCGCTTCGATGACCGAGCAATCGAGGTCGTCGCACAGCGTGTCTTCGATGGCCGCGACCGCACGCCGCGTGTTCAGCGGGATCGAACCGCCCGCGTAGTTCTTCGCGTCAAGGTAGCCGAGCACCAGGTCGGCATCGGTCACGGTCGGGTTCATGCCACCGCGGTCATAGCAGGCCGGGCCGGGATCGGAGCTCGCGCTTTGCGGGCCGCACTTCACGGTGTTGTACATCCGGTCGTAGGCCGCGATCGAGCCACCACCGGCGCCGAGCGTGACCAGGTGCACCATCGGCACCGAGACCAGCCAGCGGTCGATCACCGGGTTGAAATCGTAGTGCTTGACGCCGCCTTCGACAACGATGCCGATGTCGTAGCTGGTGCCGCCCATGTCGGTGGCCACCACATTGCCGAGACCGGCCTGCATCGCCAGGTGTTCAGACGCCGCGATGCCCGAGACCGGGCCGGAGTGGATGGTTTGCAGCGCGTCGGTGGAGTTCAGCTGCGCCATGCCGCCGGAGTTGTGGATCACCAGCATCGGCTTGTTGTACTTGTGCGCGCGCAGATTCTGCTCGAGTGCCGACAGCGCGTGGTACATCGTCGAGTGCAGGTAGCCGTCCACCACCGCCGAGGTGGCGCGCACGTACTCGCCCTTGCGACCGGCCACCTGGTGCGACAAGATGACGGGGATAGCGCCCAGCAGGTGCGACGGGTATTCCTCGAACAGGATCTCCTCGATGCGCTGCTCGTGCGACGGGTTGACCACGCTGTTGACGAGTGCCACGACGATGATCTGAGCGCCGCGGTTCACCAGCGAGCGGATCTGCCGGCGAACGTCTTCTTCGTCCAGCGGCATCACCAGCTTGCCCTGGAAATCCATGCGCTCGCGCACGCCGTAGATCATGTGGGCCGCCACCAGCGGCGCCGGGCGCTGCGCATTCGGCATGTCCTGCTGAGCCAGCGAGTCGAGGCCGTCGCCGTAGCCGCGAGCACGGCTCAAAGGCACTGTGGCCTCGAAGCCTGCCGTGACCAGCATGCCGATCTTCGGGCCCTTGTGCTCGATCAGTGCGTTGGTGCCGAGTGTGGTGGCGTAGCGCACCGAATCGACCTCCGCCAGAATGGTGTCGAGTTCAAGGCCCAGCACCTTGTTGGTTTTTTCGAGCGCTTCGTTGAAACCGAGCGCCAGGTTGTGGTGGGTAGTGAGCGCCTTGGCTTCGATGTACTGGCCGTCCCAGACCACAAAGCAGTCGGTGAAGGTGCCGCCGATGTCTACGGATATGCGTCGCATTTTTTCTCCTTGCCTGGATGGCGGCTGGCGCTCGACCGGACCGCGAAGACGGGCGCTGGCAGCGCCACCTCGCTACGGATCGATCAGTGTGAGTGGCCGCCTGAGCCGGAGGTCACCGCCGGTCCGACCACGCCTTCTTTCAGCTCTTGGCGCCTGGCCCATTGCGCCCGCAGTGCGGGCAGGTCGGGCTGCATGTCGTGCAGCGGCGGATGCCCCGGAATCGCGTACTCGGTTTCGACCTGCGTGCCGCAGCTCGGGCAGTAGTACTCGAGGATGCGCACCCATTCCGGGTCGGGGCTGAAGGTGAACTTGTAGCGCTCGGGGTCGATGATCGGCGGGTGAATCTCGCGCGGATCGCGGTCGTAGACCAGCAGGCCTTCTTTGTAGCTTTTGGTGGCTGCGCCGATCACGTGATCGCAGACCCGACATTCCCATTGCTCGACATCGAGATCGACGCGCAGGTATTCCGTCATCAGAACCTTCATGGTCTTCAAGCCTTTCTGTTCAACAGGATGTCGCCGGCGTCGCTGATGACGAAAGTCCAGCCTTCGAGCACGCGGCAGGTGAAATAGTCTTCTTCGACGATCGCCGGGCCCACTGCGTGATCGCCAGGCTTCAACGCGGCGAGCCGATAGACCGGCACGTCGATGCGGCCGTGGCCGCGCGCCAAGATGTTGCGCACGCCGGTCGCGGCGGCCGCTGCTCCCACAGTGACGCGGGCGGTGGCACCCGTGTCTGCCCGCAGGCGCTTGATGGCCGCCAGCTCCAGCTCGACCGTGGCCGCCGCGGTCATGGCCGCGGGGAACACGGGCGCATCGCTCAGAACATGGTTGGTCTCGGCGCCCTTCGAATCGGTGGCCACCAGCCGGGCTTCGATGTCGTACTGCCCCTTGTCGAATCCCTCGGCATACATGTCTCGGCCGGCCCTGGCCTGCAGAGATGCCAGTGCGGCGTCGAGCCCGCTCTGGTCGTTGCGGGTCAACGATTCGGTGTAGCGCTGCGAGATGTCGCAGCTGCCGATGCCGTAGGCGCTGAACACCGCCGCCATCTGCGGCACGGCCACCTGGGTAATGCCGGCGATCTCGGCCACGCCGCAGGCATTCAGCGGCCCAGCTCCACCGAACGCCAGCAACACGCTGTCCTTGGAGATCTTGGTGGCGCGGTGCAATTCGGCAGCGACTTTCGCTTCGAAGGCCAGCTCCATCTGCTGCAGCGCGTCTTCGAGCTTCAGCCCCAGCGGCTCCGCCACGTTGACTGCAATCGCCGTCGCGGCGCGATCCAAATCAAGGCCCATGCCACCACCGAAATACGATTTCGGATCAAACAGGCCCAGCAGCAGGCTCGCATCGGTGATGGTGGCGAACTGGCCACCCCGCCCGAAGCAGGCCGGGCCGGGCACGGCACCGACGCTTTCCGGGCCGATGACGATCTTGCCGCCGACGACCTTGATGATCGAGCTGCCACCCGCCCCCACGCTCAGGATCTCGCACAGCGGCAATGAAACGCTAATGCCCTCGACGTGCCCGCGGCGCACTTCGGCCACGCCTCCGGCCACGTACTGGCACACGTCGGTGGTGGTTCCGCCGACGTCGATCGCCACCACATCGGCGTAGCCATACACCTTCGAAAACGCTTTGACGCCTTCGACACCGCCGCGCGGGCCAGAGCTGTAGGTCTTGATCGCGATCGTCTTGGCCACGCGCGAGGCGTCGCCATCGTTACGGAAGATCAGCAGCGGGTTCTTGGTGCGGTACTGACGCAGCCGGTTCTCCGCGTTGTACAGAAACGCTTCCATGCCGGGGTGCAGGAAGGAGTTGATCAGCGCGGTCCAGGTGCGGCGCACCGGGTCCTTGTCGACGCTGAGATCGCTGCCGTAGAGCATCGGCACGGCGCCCAGCAGGTGCCGCGGGTACTTGCGCAGCGCCACCTTGCGGAAGGCGCTTTCCACCGCGATGAAATCAGCGCCGCCGAAGCTCACCACGATGCGGCTCGCACCCGCGGCGGTCAACTTGTTGATGGCGCCGACGACCTGCATCTGCGCGTTGTCGCCCATCACCAACGCGGAATCGAGCAGCACCACCCGCTCGCCGACCAAAGCCGCGTAGACATCCGGGTCGTGTGCGGCAAGCTCTTCGAGCAAGCGCGATCCCTTCGCGTCGGCGATCAGGCCCAGTCGAGGACCCTTGCGTTCGCAGATCGCATTTGTGCCCTGCGTGGTCGAGTAGCGGATCAAATCCACTTCTTCCAGCAATCGCCGCACGTCGGGCTGGCCGTAGATCACACCGGACGCTTTCTCAAGCCCTTCGAAAAAGCATTTGCTGAGGTCGTACGGCGTCGTCAGAACCTTGGTTTTCTCGACCCGCGGGCCATCGATGATGCAGATATCGGTCAGCGTGCCGCCGTTGTCGATGTTGATCTGTAGGCCCATGACCGATCCCCGGTTGTGATGAAGCAGTCGCCTCGGCCTACAGCGGCCCGGGCACGGTGAGCACAGCAGCGAGGAATGGCGGCTGCATCGACCGGATGGTGAAGGCGGCGCGCGAAACGTCTATCAAGGTAAACGCTTGACGGCAACCCGCCCGCCTCCGCCTGCCCGGGCATGGCACCCGCACCGGCAGGCCAGGCGACTGTCACCGAGCTGGCCCAAAAAACAAAAAACCGCTGCCGCAGAACCTGATGCAGGCTCGGCAAACAGCGGTCTCAAAAGCGCGGTGAGACCACCGCGCTTTCGAATCAAATCAGGATCAAGCGGCTTCGCCCACCACCACGACCTTGACTTCGACCACGACATCGGTGTGTGGCGATACCGACACCACATGCTCGCCAACGGTTTTCAGCGGACCATTCGGCAGGCGAACCTGCGATTTAACAACCTTGAAGTCGATGCGCGTCAGCGCTTCGGCGATATCGTTGTTGGTGACCGAGCCAAACAAGCGTCCGTCGACACCGGACTTCTGGGTGATGTGAACGGTCCGACCGCTCATCTTCTCGCCCAGGGCCTGGGCTGCAGCCAGCTTGTCGGCAGCCGCTTTTTCGAGCTCGGCGCGCTTGACCTCGAACTCCTGGATCGCCGTCGCGGTCGCACGGCGTGCGGCGCGGGTCGGGATCAAGAAGTTGCGGGCATAACCGGCCTTGACACTGACGACATCGCCGAGGTCGCCCAGGTTCGACACTTTTTCCAGCAGGATGATTTGCATGATGTGGGTGTCCTCAGACGCGGTGCTGGTCGCTGTACGGCAGCATCGCCAAGAAACGCGCCCGCTTGATGCAGGTGGTCAACTGGCGTTGGAAAAATGCACGTGTTCCGGTCAGGCGGGCCGGCGTAATCTTGCCATTCTCACCGACGAAATCGCGCAAGGTCTCGACGTCTTTGTAGTCGATCTCGGTCACACCGGTGACGGTGAACCGGCAAAAACGCTTGCGGCGAAACAGCAGCGATTGCTGGTTGCGCTTGGGCTTTCGATCTTTGGAAAACTTACCCTTACCGCGTGGTGGTGGCATATCAAACCTCTGTCAAATTCAGTTCAACAATCGAGACCGTTCGGACACTCAATCCAGTTCGGTCACATGAAAAACGACGCCTTTGCCGTTGCGCTGTGATCCGAGGAAACCGGCGAAGCCGTGTGTGCTTCCGAGTTCCAGGCAGTTCACAGCGCTAGTGATGTCGCCTACTGCACGCGCTTTGATGTCCATCGACACCTGGCGCGGCGTACCGCTTTGCGTGACCTGCGACTCATGCCTGAGGCTGAAATCGAGTGCCGGCAAGCCGGCGGGGGTGTAGCGCAAAGCGTGCTTCTCAACCAGTTGCGCCGTCAGAATCAGTTTGTTCATCGGGAGCACGTGGTCAGGGCCACATCACACAGACAGGTCAGGCAGCCGACTCCTGCGGTGCACGGCGGTCTTCCCGGTCGGATGATTTCATCATCACCGACGGGGTCGTCTCGGCCTTGTTCTTGAGCACCGTCAGGTGGCGCAACACAGCGTCGTTGAAGCGGAAGCCGGTTTCCAACTCGGCCAGCACCTCTTTGCTGCACTCGATGTTGACGCACAGGTAGTGGGCCTTGGCCAGCTTCTGGATCAGGTAAGCCATCTGACGACGGCCCCAGTCCTCGACCCGGTGAACCTTGCCGCCGCCGGCTGTGATCACGCCCTTGTAGCGTTCCAACATGGCGGGAACCTGTTCGCTCTGATCCGGATGGATCAAGAGCACGATTTCGTAATGACGCATTGAATCTCCTTGTGAATTCCGACATGGAAGCCACCCCGAAGCGTCGACCTGGGTGTGGCAAGGCAAGCCGACGAGTGTATCGCGCTGCGCTGCGGTTGCCTACTGCGGCGGCCCCGTGCCAAGCGGAAGGTGGGACCCGCCGCGCCATGCCCAGTCAAGCCGCTTCGGCGGCACCGCGGTTGGCCAGCGCGTCAGCGCGCTCGTTGCCAGGGTCACCCGAATGGCCTTTGACCCAGCGCCAGTCCACCTCATGCAGCGCGCGCAGCGCATCGAGGCGCTGCCACAGTTCGGCGTTTTTCACCGGCTGGCGGTCGGCGGTTTTCCAGCCGCGCTGTTTCCAGCCGTGGATCCATTCAGTAATGCCTTTTCGCACATATTGACTGTCGGTGTAGATCACCACGGTGCAGGTGCGTTTGAGCGAGGCCAGTGACTCGATCACCGCGGTCAGCTCCATTCGGTTGTTGGTGGTCAGCAACTCACCTCCGAACAGCTGCTTTTCGTGGCCTTCGGTGCTGAGCCATGCGCCCCAGCCGCCGCGTCCCGGGTTGCCCTTGCACGCACCATCGGTGTAGACCGTCACCCGCGGGCGCTGTATCGGCAAAGGCTCGCTCATCGTTTCCCGTTCGTGCTCAACGTTCGTCCTCAACGTTCGTGTTCAGCAATCGTTTCAGATCACTCATGCTCAGCCAGCTCGTGCACCACGTGCCTGGCCTCGCCATGGCGCACCTGCTGCGTCACCACCGCGGGCGAGCCGTTGACCTGGGGCCGCTGATCCCGCAGCAGCCCGACCAGCCGCATGCCGCGCACGCGCTTCACGGCGGTCAGCGCATAGACCGCGCCGAGCACTGGCCACCAGCGCTCGCCGGCATCATCCATCCAGCCGAACCGGGCCAGCCAGTGGTCGGAATGCACCGCCGGTCGATAGCAGCCAAAACGCCCGGTTTCCACCTCGAAGCTGAGCAGGCGCAGCCAGTCTCGCAGGCGGCGGTAGGCGATGAAGTCGCCCTCACGCGGCAGGTAAAGGGAAGCGCCCGAACCGAGGCCGAGGCGGCGCCGCGCCCGGCCGGTCTGCTGACGCATGCCCCACAGGCTGGTCGGGTTGAAGCCGATGATGACCACCCGGCCCTCAGGCCTCAGCACCCGCTCGACTTCGCGCAAGGTCTGGTGGGGGTCGCGTGCGAGTTCGAGCGCATGCGGCAAGACCACCAGGTCCAGGCTTTGGCTGTCGAAGGGCAGCGCATCGAAATCGCAGTTCAGCGCGACCGCGTGCTCGGGTGTGGCGTGGTCCGGTGCGCCGCCGCCCAGGCGGTGGGCGACATCGACGGCCAGCCAGCGGTGCGGCATGCGGTTGCTGCGCAGCGCATCGAGCGCCGGCAGGCCGAGCTGCAGCGCGTGAAAACCGAACACATCGGCAACTTCCGCGTCGAGGTGCTGCTGTTCCCAGGCCAGCAAATAGGCGCCGGGCGGGGTCGCCAGCCAAGCACCCAAACCTATACTCGCTGCCGACTCACTCATCGCGGTTTCCGTCATGAAATTAATCGCACTTCCCGCGTTCACCGACAACTACATCTGGATACTCCACAACGGTGTCGATGCCATCGTGATCGATCCGGGAGACGGCGCGCCGGTGCTGGCGGCACTCGATCGTCTGCAACTCAAGCTTGCGGCGATTCTATTGACGCACCACCACGACGATCACATCGGCGGTGTGCCGGCCCTGCTGCCGCGTTTGCAGGGCCCCGTCTACGGTCCCGCCTTGGAGGCCATCCCCGATCCTTGCATCCGTGTGCGAGGCGGCGAGAGTGTGACGGTGCTGGGTCTGCATTTCGACGTCATCGATGTGCCCGGTCACACGTCGGGGCACATCGCCTACGTCCATCAACCTCAACCCGGCGCCGCCGCCGGTGCCGATACCGACGCGCCAGTGCTGTTCTGCGGAGACACGCT
>JANPNF010000392.1:0-5328 GCA_031427315.1 Burkholderiales bacterium
CAGCGCGGTCGCGAACACGCCGAGCAGGATGATCCCGCCCGACCAGCGCTTTCCCGGCGTGTTCTTGCAGGCCGTCTTCGCCGGGCAGCATCAGGTCGAGCACGATCAGGTCGATGGTTTCGCGCGTCAGCACGCGGTTCAGCGCTTTGGCGTCTTCGGCCAGCAGCACTTCGAAGCCCTCTTGCGTCAGGTAGCGGCGCAGCAGATCACGGATGCGGGCATCGTCGTCGACGACAACAACCCGGTTGGTGCGCACCTGGGTGGCAGCATTCATGGCACTCTCCCATTTGTAACAAGCGAGATTCTGCGGGCCTGCGCAGCCGGTTTGGGGCCGCTTTAACCACCTGTTACAAATATCCGGATCGACGCCGTGGGCCGCGGCACGCACTGACGTCATCGGGGGCGATCCGCGCCGCGTTAGCCTTGCGGGCGCAGTCCGCGCCAGCCACTCCTGCTCACCATGAACTTCATCTGCATTCGTTCTTCGCGGTCAGATTGCTGGGCTGATCGCCTGCGCTCGGTCGTCGCTGTCAGTGCAGTGGCGCTGTCAGCAACGGCAGCCTTCGCCGCGGAGCCGGTGGCACCGGCGGGCGTGGTCGCGTTGACTGCCACCGCCAGCATTGAAGTCACGCGTGACCTGATGGCTGTCACGCTGTCGGCCACCCGCGAAGGCATTGACGCCTCCGCGGTGCAGTCGGCACTGAAGCAGGCGCTCGATGCGGCCCTTGCCGAAGCCCGCGGTGTGGCGCGTGCCGGCCAGATCGATGTGCGCACCGGCAATTTTTCGATGAACCCGCGCTATTCGAACAAGGGCCAAATGAACGGTTGGCAGGGCACCGCCGAGCTGGTGATTGAAGGCCGTGACCTGCCGGGCATCGGCCAGCTGGCCGGCCGCATCCAGTCGATGACGATTGCGCGCGTGGCGCAAGGCCTGTCGCGCGAGCAACGCGAGAAGGCTGAAGGGGGAGTGACGGCGCAGGCCATCAGTCGCTACCGCGCGCAGGCGGCCGAGGTCACCAAGCAGTTCGGCTACGCCAGCTATGCGGTGCGCGAGGTGAGCGTCAACAGCAACGAACAGGGCGGCAACCCGGAGCCGATGATGATGCGGGCAAAAGTATTCTCGGCGGCAGCTGACGCGCCGCTGCCGGTCGAGGCCGGCCTGGCGAGCGTGTCGGTGACGGTCAGCGGCACGGTGCAAATGCTGAAGTGACGAGCTCCGACGAGGATCGATGGCCTCGCATCCGATGAAGGGCATTGATACGATGCCTTTATGAACATCCCGCGCCTGCGTCATGTGCCCTGCCTTAACGCCAAAGGGCTGCACCGCGTGGCCTATTGGGAGTGGGGTGATCCGAGCAATTCGCGCGTGCTGGTGTGTGTGCACGGCCTGACCCGGCAGGGCCGCGACTTCGATGTGTTGGCCGCGGCGATGAGCGACCGCTACCGCGTGGTCTGCCACGACATCGCGGGCCGTGGCGAGTCCGACCGCTTGCCCACTCCGGCGGACTATGTGGTGCCGTGCTATGCGGCCGACATGATCACGCTGCTGGCTCGGCTCAACGCCGAGACGGTGCACTGGGTCGGCACCTCGATGGGCGGGCTGATCGGCATGGTGGTGGCTGCGCTCGCACCGCAGCCGTTGATTTCGAAGCTGGTAATGAACGACGTCGGCCCGGTGCTGCCGCCACAGGCGATTGCACGCATCGGCGCCTACCTCGGCCTGCCGCTGCGCTGGGGCAGCGTCGAGCAGGCCGCCGATTACCTGTGGAGCATCTCGAAGAGCTTCGGCCCGCACACCCGCGAGCAATGGCTGGCGCTGACCCGGCCGATGCTGCGGTCGGCCGACGGCGGTGGGTGGCGCCTGCACTACGACCCGGCGATCGCGATCCCGTTTCAGACCTCGACACCCGAGTCGGCGGCCGCGTTCGAGGCCTCGCTGTGGGCCGCGTATGACGCTCTCACCTGCCCGACCTTGTTGCTGCGCGGTGCCGACTCCGATTTGTTGACCAATGAACACGCGCAAGAGATGACGCAGCGCGGCCCACGCGCCCGCTTGCATCAGTTTGCCGGTGTCGGCCACGCACCGACACTGATCCCTGATGACCAGGTGCAGCAGGTGCGGGAGTTCTTGCTCGCGGCATGAAGACCGGCATTTCGTCTGCGCGTGCGAACGCGGCGGCCATCGTCGCGCTGACCGAGGTGGATCCGGCCGACCAGGCGGTGGACGCTGCTGCGCCTGATGACAAGGTGCACCACGCAGACGACACGGCACAGGTGCAGCGCGCCCGCGCCTTCGCCGAGCCCTTGCTGGCAGGCCAGCCGCTGGACACCGGCGAAGACGCGCTCGAACACGCAGACGGTGTCGCCGAGATCCTCGAAGGCATCGGCGCGGCGCCATCGATGCGCGTTGCGGCCTACCTGGTCTATGCCGGCGACTATCTGCAGAAACCTGAGGAGGTCGTGACCAAGGCCTTCGGGGCGTCGCACGCCAGCCTGGTGATGCACACCCGCAAGCTGGTGCAGATCCAGCGTGCGGCGCGCGAAGCAAAGGTCGATGGCGAACATCGTGCGCAGCAGACCGAGCGGGTGCGCAAGATGCTGCTGGCCTTCTCGCGCGACCTGCGGGTGGTGCTGCTGCGGCTGGCCTCGCGCCTGCAGACGCTGCGCCATTTCGCGGCCCACAAGCAGCCATGCCCGGAAGCGCTGGCGCGCGAGTCGATGCAGGTGTTCGCGCCGCTTGCCAACCGGCTAGGCATCTGGCAGATCAAGTGGGAAATCGAAGACCTGGCCTTTCGATTTCTGCAACCCGCGCAGTACAAGACCGTGGCGCGGCTGCTGGATGAAAAACGCATCGAGCGCGAACAACAGGTGGAAGCCTTCCGCCAGCGGCTGGCCGATCAGCTTCACGCGCATGGCATCGACGCCGAGGTGCAGGGCCGCCCGAAGCATCTCTACAGCATCTGGAAGAAGATGCAGGGCAAGGGCCTGGGGTTCGAGCGCGTGCTTGATGTGCGCGCGCTGCGCGTCATCGTGGCCGATGTGCCCGCCTGCTATGCCGCACTCGGCCTGGTGTACGAGCTGCTGCCGCCAGTGGCCGACGAGTTCGATGACTACATCGCACGGCCCAAGCCGAACGGCTACCAGTCGCTGCACACCGTGGTGCAAGACGATGCCGCGCGGCCGGTCGAGGTGCAGATCCGCACGCGGGCCATGCACGAGCACGCCGAACACGGCGTGGCCGCCCACTGGGCCTACAAGGAGGCGGGCGTCAAGGGCTACGCGGGTGCGGTGGCGGCCGATTCCGACTTCGATGCGCAGCTCGCCGAAGCCCGCAAGAGCGTGCTGCGCCAGCTGCTGGCCTGGGAGCGCGATTTCGTCGGGCAGGACCAACCGGCCGATGCGCAGGTGGTTGCAGACTCTGGCGCCACCTTCGACGACCGCATCTACGTCTTCACGCCGCAGGCGGCCATCGTCGAACTGACGGCCGGCGCGACGCCGATCGATTTCGCCTATGCGGTGCACACCGACCTGGGCCACCGCTGCCGCGGCGCCAAGATCGACGGCGCGATGGTGCCGTTGAACACCGCGTTGAAGAACGGCCAGACGGTCGAGGTCACATCAGTGAAAGAAGGCGGCCCGTCGATGGACTGGCTGAACGCCGATCTGGGCTATCTGCAGAGCCCGCGCTCCAAAGCGAAGGTGCGTGCCTGGTTCAACGCGCGGGCGCAGGCCGAGACCATCGCGCGGGGCCGCGAAGCGGTTGAAAAGCTGCTGCAGCGCATCGGCAAGACGGCGGTCAAGCTCGACGACCTGGCCGCCCAGCTCGGCTTTCGGCAGGCCGATGCACTGTTCGAAGTCGTCGGCAAGGACGAGTTCTCGCTGCGCACCATCGAGACGCTGCTGAAGCCGCCGGAGCCGCTGCCTTCGGTCGACGAGGTGATCGCGCTGCGCAAGGCCCGGCCCGAGGGCGAGTCGCCGAAGGGCGGTGTGTTGGTGGTCGGTGTCGAGTCGCTGCTGACGACTTTGTCGCGCTGCTGCCGCCCGGCGCCGCCGGACGCCATCGGTGGCTATGTCACGCGCGGCAAGGGCGTGGCCATTCACCGCAGCGGCTGCAGCAACTTCAAGCAGATGGCGCAGCGGCTGCCCGAACGCGTGATCAGCGTCGCATGGGGCGCGCCACGTGGCGGCAAGGACGCGCTGTACCCGGTCGATGTGGTGGTGGAGGCAGCCGACCGCCAGGGGCTGTTGCGCGACATCTCCGAGGTGTTCTCGAAAGACCGGATGAACGTCACTGGCGTGAAAACGCAGTCGGTGCGCGACAGCAGCGGTGGCACCGCGTTCATGACCTTCACCGTCGAAGTGGCCGACGCCGCAAAACTGGCTCAGGTGCTGGGCGTGGTCGGGCAGATCAGCGGCGTGCGAGCGGTGCGGCGCAAATAGCGCGGCACGACCGCGGCAACGATTGGCAGGTTGCTGCCCCGCTTTTTCGGCGATCGATTGCTGAGTGCCGCGTGAGCATCAGCACGATTCATGGGCGCTCCGTACATCAACGATCGGGTGGCAAATTTCATCGCGCCGTTGGCGCGCAGTTGCATCGCGCGCTTTGCTCTGAGGCAGGGCTCTGCCGCGGCGATGTTTGTGCTGTCGAGCTGCGCGACGATGGCAGTCGCGGCCCCGCTTGCGGCATCCGGTGCGTCGACTTCATCCGCTTTCGCCACCTCTGTTGTGTTGTCGACGGGTGCCGCTGTTGACCCGGTGCGCCCCGACATTCGACCGCTGCTCAGCGACGCACAGCGTCTGAGTACGCTGCAAGAAGGCAAGCGGTTGCGGTCAACGGATGCGACCGAAGCGACCTCCACACGGAGGCCACTGCCGACTGCCGAGCCGGCCACTGCCAAGGCGTCGGGCCAAGCGGCAAAGCGACCCGCGGATCAGGCCAACACCAAGCAGGTGACGAAGGCTGCTGATCAGGTCAGTGACAAGCCGGTCGAAAAAATCATCGGCAAAACCGCCGAGAAAATTCCCGCGAATGCCAGCGTCACGGCAGATGGCGTGGCTGTTTTTGCCCTGGTGACCGACATCACGCACACACGGGTTGCGTCGGAGCTGCGTCAGCAACTGATGGGCTCCAGCGCAACTGTCGGTGACCTGCCGGGCACACCGCGCACCGAGCTGATGCAAGTCAGCACCGGTTGGCGTGCGGTAGTGTGGCCGTTCGCCACCGAAAACGAGGCTGACAAGGCCCGTCGCATGCTCGCTGAGCGCGGCATCCGCACGGAGCTGCTGAAGTTTTGAGACCGATTTTGCCGCGAGGGCTGCTATAGTTTG
>JANPNF010000393.1:0-6609 GCA_031427315.1 Burkholderiales bacterium
GCCATCGACTCGGCCGGGCCGAACGATCGGAATGCCCGGCCCGGCGAGCAGATCAACAGGAAGACAAGGAGCCGCTCTTCGACACGGTCGACACCGTGCGCGACACGCTGCGCATCATGGCCGAGATGGTGGCGGGGATCATTGTCAAACCCGAGGCGATGGAGCGCGCTGCGCTTAAAGGCTACGCCACCGCGACCGATCTAGCCGACTACCTGGTCAAGAAGGGCCTGCCGTTTCGCGATGCGCATGAGGCCGTGGCGCATGCGGTCAAGCACGCAATCGGCCAGGGCGTGGATCTGAGCGCGCTGCCGCTTTCCACGCTGCAGGGATTTCACGCCAGCATTTGTGATGACGTGTTCGAGGTGCTGACGCTGCGCGGCTCACTGAATGCCCGCAACGTGCTGGGCGGCACCGCGCCGGCCCAGGTGCGCGCGCAGATTGCGCGATATCGCGCCCAGTTGGCCTGACGCATTCATGCCGCGTGTGCTGCTAGCCCTGGCCCTCATCGTGCTGGCGTGCCTCGGCTTCACCGCCTGCGCACCCGTCACTGTGTTGAACTCGCTGGTGGCCAGCGACGGCTATGTGCTGACGCCGTCGGTCGCCTACGGCGCGCTGCCGCGGCAGCGGCTCGATGTGTACCGTCCGAGCGCCGCCCAACCGCCGGGCGGCTACCCCGTGGCGGTGTTTTTCTACGGCGGCTCGTGGAACAACGGCGAGCGGGCCGACTACAAGTTCGTTGCTGCCGCGCTGGCCGCGCGCGCGGCGTGTTGACGCTGGTGGCCGACTACCGGCTCTACCCGGCGGTTCGCTACCCTGAGTTTCTGGAAGACAGCGCCAAGGCCCTGGCTTACGGGCTGGATCAGGCGCGGGCACTGGGCGGCAACCCACAACGGGTGTTTGTGATGGGTCACAGCGCCGGTGCGTACAACGCGGCGATGCTGGCGCTCGACGCGCGCTGGCTGCGCCCCATGGGTCACAACCCGGCCGAGCTGGCCGGCTTCATCGGGCTGGCCGGTCCGTACGACTTCCTGCCCATCGTCAACCCCGACGTGAAGCCGGTGTTTTTCCACCCGAACTACCCATCCGGCACGCAGGTGTTCACGCACGTCAGCGCGGCGGCGCCGAGAACCTTTCTCGGCGCAGCGCGCACCGATGACCTGGTCGACCCGCAGCGCAACACCGTGGGCCTTGATGCGCACCTGCAGGCGGTCGGCAGGCCGGTGACGATGAAACTCTACGGCCGCGTCAACCACATGACGCTGGCCGCGGCCTTTGCAGCACCACTGCGCTGGCTGGCGCCGGTACTCGACGATGTGGTGGCCTTCATCAACGCGCCTTGATCGTCTGACGACGCAAAGCACGCCATCGGTGCTTCAAGGTGGCAGCTGGCCGTAAGTGATCGACTGCACCCGGCCGTACTGAAAGCGCACCGTGGCGGTGAGATTGCCCGGCCCGCGTTCGTACAGCCATTCGTCAACCTGCAGGCACGGCGCCAGCAGGCCGACGATTGGCGCGGGCACCTGCTGTAGCGTGGGTGCGACGTACACCGGCGCGCAAAACGAGTCTTTCAACTTCGGCTCGCCGCAACTCGTCAACACCGTCAGGCGCGAGTCGCCCACCTCGGTCGCGCGGCCGTTGCAACGCAGTGTTTCGGCTTGGGCGGACGGTGCCCACAGCGACATCAGCGCGGGGAAGCCGAAGATCGCTCGCCATGCGCGCGACGTTCGAGGGCCGCCTGCTGTACCGGCGTGCCGCGAGCCCACGTCCCAATGGGTGCGCAGCGCAGAAGCGGCGTTCAGGCCGGTTGAATCGGGCATGTTCACCTCGGAGCGAGCTGGTGTGCGACATCAATCACGCATCCACGCAGCCAATAAAAAAGCCCCGCAACTCGCGTTGCGGGGCTTTGGCTGAGTGCTTACTTAACGCGGCGCTCGACGGTGATTTGCTCCACTTCAACGCGGCGGTTCGGTTCCAGGCACTTAATCAAAGCTGCCCGATTCTTTTCTTTGCATTGCGCGACAGGATTGGCTTCACCTTTGCCCACCGCATTCAAACGGTCGGCGGCCACACCTTTGCTGACCAGGTAAGCCTTGACCGAGTTGGCGCGGCGCTCAGACAGCTTCTGGTTGTACTTGTCGCTGCCCAGACGGTCGGCATAGCCCGTGACAACCACGTTGGTGACGCCGCTGTTGGCGCTCAGCAGCGCAGCGATATCGTCCAGCTTGGGCTGGTTCGCAACCAGCTTGTCGCTGTCAAACGAGAACAACTCAGTGGCCGAGAGGGACACCTTCTCAAAACGTGCGGGCGGCGGCGGCGGTGGTGGCGGTGGTGCGATCTGCGCGGGTGCTGGCTCTGCCAAAACGGCAGGAGGTGTCGGCGGAGCAGCAGCCACCGGGGGAGGGGTCGCGTCGAGCGCAATATTCAAACCCACCGTCAGGTAATAGTTGTTGCTCTTGAGGTCGTCAAATTTTCTGCCACCAGAGAAACCGTGCACGTTGCGCACATCCGCCTGGAAGGTAAGGCGGTCACTCACGACGGCCTGGAAGCCGAGACCAGCGCTCACGTAAGGCGCCGTTTGTGATGCACTCCCACCCTTCAACTTCGCCTGGTCGTGCTCGACGCCTGCACCGACCAACAAAAACGGACGGAAGGTGTCACGCGAGAACAAATACAAAGCGTCCGCACCGAGCAAGTGCTGCTGGTAGCGCTGGCCGCTTTGACGGGCGCGGCCATAGACGTAGCCCATTTGGACATCCCAATGATCAGTGAGCGCTTTGCCGAATTTCAGGCCGGCGCCATAACCGACAGGTTTGCCGTTCAGGCCAAAGTCAGAGTCCGGCTTGAAGCCATTGATGCTGGGCTGGATGTACCAAGAAGGGTTGTAAGACGCTTCTTGAGCCAGGGTGGCGCTCGACGCACAGAGTGCTGCGATAGCGAGGGCAAGGGCACGTTTCTTATGTTGATTCACAGATTTTCTCCCGATCGTTTGACACATTTTCAATTCCAGCTGAAGTGTCGCATCTCTACTGGGCGGAAGGCTAGGGGGGAATTGGTACATGGCGTGGGAAATTTCTGACACTCAATCATCTTGACCGCGAGCCGAGGATTGGATTGGTGACCCTTGGCAGCCTACTGAAAATCGGGTGAGGCTGCGAACCAACCAGCTGGACTCGTCGCGCTAGTTCGTTGCTCACGGGACGTATTTGGCAGCTTGCCAGCGGCACGCAGGTATTCATGCAGCTCAGCAAACGTCAGCATTGTTGGATCATGTGTGATCCACGTCACCGGGCCGCAGATGCGAACAGCGCAGGCCATCCGATTCTTTCTCGACCGCGTGCTGCCTGCGCTGCGCCCGGTACAGATGTTGACCACGTTGGACTTACCCGCAGGCGGCAGGCTTGCCGACCAAGCTCGCGCCATCGTTCAAGCACAGCAGAGGCGATCTGGCAGCGGCGCAGGCCGCCCAGATCGTCACCACATTGGGTAGCGTCGCCAAGATCATCGAAACCAGCGAACTGATCTGGCGCATCGAGGCGCTGGAAGTCGTCAACAAGCCGAAAAGGCGCGGCGGGCTTGTCACCGGGCTGGAAGGGAAAACAGCAGATCAGACATTCACGCGCCTGGGCCTGCACGACGACGACACCCAGTGGTGGATAGTCGTCCTGCAGATGAAACGTGAGCGCACCGACTTGTAGGCCCAGCGATGACGATATCGATTCGGCGCCGTGTGTCAGCAATGGAGCGGCCCAACGACCAGCCCTGCATGTCGTGCGAGATGGAGGTGTTGAACCGGGCAGCATCGCCAACGACCGGGGCCGATCGCATGATGGTCGGCCGTCAGTACGGAAACGATCAACGTTGCGCGATCGTCACCTGAGCCTCGTCCAGGTGGTCGAGCCGCGCGTGGCTGCCAATCGCCCGCTCCGTCAGCTCGCGTGCCGCCGCCAGCGAGGCGGCTGCCGGAACCTTGACGCTGCAACTGCGCCACTCGCTGCGCGGCGGCGATCCGCCCCGCGCGGGTCATCACCTCAGCCGCCTGCTCAACCAGCGCCTCGTGCGCGTCGCGCCGGGCGCGGTTGCGCTGCAGTGTCTCGGCCAGCGCCGCGATGCCAGCGCCGTTCGGCGGCAGCGATTCGTGACCGCTCGGGGCCTGCACGTGCTCGAGCCATCCGCCCGCGGGCAGTTCGAGTTAGAGCGTGTCGTGGCATGGCCAGCAGGTCGAGCGGTAGCTCTCGCGCAGGCGCCGTCGTTCGCCGCATCCAGCGAGAAAGTCATGCAAACAAGGTGACTCCGAAGGCCGCAGCCGATGCGCGGTTTTTGGTTCGCCCCTACATTTGCGCATTCTGCGATAGGGCCTCCGCAGACCATTCCACCGGAGAACTCCCCATGAAGAAGCTGATTTCCGTCGCCGCCGTCCTGGCGTGCGCCTCGGGCGCTGCACTCGCGCACAACTGCCCGAACGAGATGAATGCCATCGACGCCAAGCTCGCCACCAACCCGATCGTCGCGGCGGCCGACATGACCAAGATCAAGTTGCTGCGCGCCGATGGCGAAGCCGCGCACAAGGCCGGCAAGCACGACGACTCGATGAGGGCGCTCGGCGAAGCCAAGAAGATGCTCGGCATCTGAACTTCGCAGCGAACGCCGCGAACAGGGCCGTCTGATGGCCTGCATACCGTCACAGCGATAGGACCCCGACTCGGTTGTCGGTCGTGCCGCGCTGAGCATGTGAATCTCAATCTGTCCGGGTTCACGACGCTTATCACTTACTGGGACATCACCGTAGACACGCAAAGGAGTTCTAAGTGCCTGAACTGACACTCAACAAAATCAAATCCCTGAAGGGGATCCCGATTGCCGAAGCAATCCAGCGTGTCGCCGATCTCGGCTGGCAGCCCAGCTATGTTCAGGAAGCGTCGACTTTCCCGACCGATTACAGGATCGGCAAAGCCCCGCGCGACCCGATGAAGCAGGTGCTGCGCTCCTACTTCCCGATGCAAGAGGAAAAGGACAGCCGCGTTTATGCCGCGCTTGACGCCGCACTGCGCGGTGATATGTTCCGCAACATCCAGCCGCGCTGGATCGAGTGGATGAAGTTGTTCCTCGCCATCATTCCGTTTCCAGAAATTTCGGCTGCTCGCTCAATGGCGATGGTGGCCCGACTGGCCCCAGGTGAAGAGCTGCGTACCGGCTTCACGATGCAGATGGTTGACGAATTTCGCCACTCCACAATCCAGATGCACCTGAAAAAGTGGTACATGGAGAACTACATCGACCCGGCCGGTTTCGACATCACCGAAAAGGCCTTTGCTCAGTGCTACGCCACGACCATCGGCCGCCAACTCGGCGAGGGCTTCCTCACTGGTGACGCCATCACTGCTGGCAACATCTACCTGTCCGTTGTATCCGAGACGAGCTTCAGCAACACGCTGTTCGTGGCCATGGTGTCGGAAGCCGTTCGCAATGACGACTACGCGCTGTCCACAGTGCTTCTGTCAGTTCAGTCGGATGAAACGCGTCATATCAGTAACGGCCATTCGCTGCTGATGTCGATCGTCAACGAACCAAGCAACCATCTTTTGCTCGAGCGTGACCTCCGTTATGCATTCTGGCAAAACCACGCAATCGTCGACGCCACCGTCGGCACCATCATCGAATACGGCACCACCGATCGCGACAAGAACAAGCAGTCGTACTCGGAGTTGTGGCACAGCTGGATTTACTAAGACTACTACCGCAGCTCCATGTTGCCGCTGGAAAAGTACGGCGTAAAAATTCACCACGATGACGTCTCTGCGGCTTGGGATCGCATCGCCAAGAAGAACTACGTTCACAAGATGGCGCAGTTTTTCTCGGTGGGCTGGGCAGTCAATTTCTGGCGCATTGAAGCCCAAACACAGAAGGACTTCGAGTGGTTTGAGCACAAGTATCCGGGCTGGTACGCGGAGTTCGGTGACTATTGGAAGTGGTATGCACGCAAGAGCATCCCTGGCCAGACCAATATGTTGTTCGACCAAGAGGCCGGCTACAAGTACCCGCATCGCTGCTGGAGCTGCATGGTGCCTTGCCTGATCCGCGAAGACTTCGTTTACGACCAAGTCGAAGGCGAGATCTTCACCTACTGCTCAGATGTTTGCCGCTGGACCCACAAGGTCGCTTTCTCCGGCGAATACGAAGGCCGCTCGACGCCTGCCATGGGCCGCTTCAGCGGACGCCGCGAGTGGGAAGAGTGCTATGACGGCTGGGATCTGGCGGACTGCATCAAGGATCTGGGCTTCGTGCGCCCGGACGGCAAGACGCTGATCCAGCAGCCTCACCTGCGCTTCGACGACAAGCACATGTGGACTCTGGATCACGTGAAGGGCTTCACCCTGAGCAGCCCGCTCAAGGCATTCCGTGCGCTGACGCCGGAAGCTCGCGAGTTGGCGGCCATTGAGTACCGCAAGGGCTTCAAGATCAATCCGATCTAAAGGCTCAGTGGTTTTCGTGAGACCTCGTGGGGGGGGGGGGGTAAGCCCCACCCCCCCCCAGGGGGGGGTCAACGAGCGCTTAAGGGGGGGAATTGGGGTAGGGGGGGGGTTGGTTACCACGGTGGGGTTACCCCCACGG
>JANPNF010000394.1:0-1575 GCA_031427315.1 Burkholderiales bacterium
AGGCTGCGGTTGGGGTTGTCGGCCTCGGTGCGCAGCAGGTAGAGCGCGCGGCTGATTTGGTCCGGTGTGTGGCCCGCCTTGCCCAGCCAGGCGGTGAGCAGGCCCTCGTCGATGTTGCTGTTGCCGGCCCGGTCGGTCCAGTCGCCCAGGGGTGCGATAGCCCAGTTCGTCGCGGAACAGGGCGAGCACGCGGTTCTGCGTGGCGCGCTCGGGGGTGCCGACGGTGCTCATGTCAGTCTTGCTCCCTGTTCCAGACCGCCCGCCGGTCGATTTCGATGAATCGTCGGTCGATTGTCGGTCGATTCCTCATCGGTCGAATCCAGCTGCCGGCCGGTCGCGCGCCGAACACCAGCCAGGCCGCGGCTGTGACCTGAAACCCCTTGGCGGCCGGAACACGCACCGCCAGTCCGCGGGCGTGCAGGGCCTCGCCTGCCGACCGGAAAGCCGGCGCCCCTGCAGCGGCCGAACTGAGGCGGCTGCCGATGCCGTTCACTTCAAGACATCCCATCGCCCTGTCCTCTTGGCGCCCACATGTTTGATTCGCCCCTCGTCGACCAGCCTGGCGCTCGCGCGTTCGACCGCGCGGGCTGACTTGCCGATGGCCACCGCAATCTCAGACAGGCTCATCGCAGGGTGCCGGGCCATCAGCGCGATGATCTTCCCCGGCGTTCCTACCGGCGTCTCTACCCGCGTTTCTACCGGCGTTTCTACCGGCGTTTCTACCGGCGCCCCGCCGGCCTTGTCGCCCGCACCTGCGGCAAAAGCGAACTCTACCCACAAGCCCGCCGGCTCATAGCGCAGCAACGGCAGCGGTGTGCCCGCTGCCCGGCACGCCTGCATCATCCGCGCGATGCCGCGCCCCCAGGCTTCGATCAGGCCGGCGCGGAAGAAGGCGTTGGCCACATCCGGGTTGAAGGGCTGCGACGGGTGCTTGCCCTTGAGCTTGGCCACCGTCCACGCCGGCGGCAACTCGCCCGGGTTCCACAGCAGCAGCTTGTCGGCATACACGCTGATCTGGATCGGCGTGCCCGAGGCATAGTCCTTGTGGATGATGGCGTTGAGCACGGCCTCGCGCAATGCGGCCTCGGGCACCGGAAACTGTTCGCGCCGCTGCAGGCCCCGGTAGCTGATGCCCGCCCGCAGGTACTTGGTGAGCAGCAGGTCCTGCGTCTTGGCCACCTGTGCAAACAGGTCGCCGTGCACCTCGTCGTGGTAGAGCAAGTCGGCATCGGTGCGGAAGAAGCCGATCTTCACGAAGGCGCCGGTGACGAAGCGCTCGGGGTCGGGGTGGAACAGCAGCAGCGCCGCACGCTTGAGGTAGGCGCCGTCCACCAGGCGCAGCTTTTCACCAGCGCCGGCACCGCCTCGCGCAGCGTGGCTGCGTCCAGGCGCTGGCTTTGCCGCGCCAGCTGGCGAAAGCCGTCGATGGCCGAGCGCGACAAGTCCTTCACCGCCACCCCCGGCACCGGCACGCCGTCCCAGTGCCGGCCCTGCTTGCGCAGCAAAAAGGTGTCGAGCGCCGCGCCCTTCAACTCCTGCTTGGTGCTGCCGCTGCGCAGGTGGTATTCGCCCTTG
>JANPNF010000395.1:0-3839 GCA_031427315.1 Burkholderiales bacterium
TCGGCCTCGGTGTAGCGGGCCATCATGCCCATCAGCACCGACTTGCCGACGCCGGTGCCCGCAAACAGGCCCAGGCGCTGCCCGCGGCCGACGGTGAGCATCGCGTTGATCGAGCGCACGCCGGTGTCGAGCGCGCGGCGCACCGGGTCGCGGTCCATGGCGTTGATGGCGCGGCGCACCAGCGGCGCGTTGTGCACCCCCAGCAACGGGCCCTTGCGGTCCATCGGGTGGCCGTGCGAATCGACGACACGGCCGAGCAGGCCGTCACCGACCGGCAGATGCAGCGTGCGGTCCAGGCTGCGTCGCCACGGGTGGCGCGGTGCGCCCAATTGCAGCGGCACCATGGGCGAGGTTTTCGGCACCACCCGCGCGCCGCTGGACAGGCCGTGCACATCGCCAGTGGGCATCAGGTAGGTGCGGTCGCCCGAGAAGCCGACCACCTCGGCAGACACCGGCGGCTGACCCGCCATGCGCACCTCGCACACCGAGCCAACCGGCTCGCGGATGCCAGCGGCCTCCAGCACCAGGCCGGCCACGCGCACCAGCATGCCCTGGGTTTCCAGCGCCACCGGGTCGGCAGCGAACATCTGCAGGGTGTCGAGGTAGCGCGTCCAATCGTCGGCGCGGCCGTCGGCGTGTGCCTGGGCCTTCTGGGCGCTGAGGGCAGCGCGCTGCAACGCGTCGTTTTCGAGCGGGCTGTTGATCATGGCGGGGCCTCGTTGGTATCAGCATCCGGCAGCGCGTCGGGTTCCGCCTCCGTCCATTCGGTGTCGGACCCGAGCGCCGCCGACGCGCGGCGCCAGCGCGCGGCGACCGAGCCGTCGACGCTCGCGATGTCGCTGTCGACACGGCAGCCGCCGCGCGCGATGCTGGCGTCGGGGATCAACCGCGCCCCGCGTGCCTCCAGCACGTCGGCGGCGCCTTGGGCGACCAGCGGGTGGTCATCGGGATGCACCCGAACGGTAATGTGGCGGGCGCTCAGCAGCAGCGCCTCGACGGCTTCCTGTGCCACCGCGGCAACCAGCTCCGGGCGCACCGCCAGCTCGCTGCGCACGACCTGGCGCGCCATCGAGGTGGCGCACACCGCGATCGCCTGCGCCAGCTGTTGCTGCAGGCTGTCGAGCTGGCTGCCGTGCGATTCCACCAGGCGCCCGAGCTGCGCGGTGATCTGCGCGGCGTAGCTCTGCTTGAACCCGTCGAGCGCCGAGAGTCCGTCGCGGTAGCCGTCCTGGTAGCCGCCCTGCCGCGCCGCACGCAATTGCGCGGCCAGTTGCTCGGCAACCGACAGCGTGGGCGCCTCGGGCTCGGCCGTCGGCATGCCGGCGCTGGCCTGCGGATCGATGTCGGCCAGCGCGCTCGGGTTCCACGCCTCGAAGGAGCTGATCTCTTCACGCGGGATGAACCGCGCGTAGGCCGACGCCTTGGCTCCCCCCTCGGGCGGTGGCACGTTCTTGAATTTAGAGGAAGTCATCGTCGCCGCCGCTGCTCAACTGGATCTGGCCTTCGTCAGCCAGGCGGCGAACGATCTTCAACAGCTCCTTTTGCTCGCTCTCGACTTCGCTCACGCGCACCGGGCCACGCGAGTCGAGGTCTTCGCGCAGCGTCTCGGCCGCGCGCGTGGACATGTTGCGGAATATTTTTTCGCGCATCTCCGGCGTCGCACCCTTCAGGGCAATGACCAGCGATTCGCTCTGAATTTCCTTCATCAGCGTCTGGATCGCCTTGTCGTCGAGCTTTTCGAGGTCGTCGAAGGTGAGCATGTTGTCCATGATCTTCTGCGCCAGCTCGTTGTCGGCTTCGCGGATGTAGTCGAGTACCGCGGTCTCAATGCCACCGCCCAACATGTTGATGATCTCGGCAGCGGGCTTCACACCGCCGAGCGACGCCTTGCGCATCTTGCCGCCGCCGGCCAGCACCTGGCTCATCACCTCGTTGAGGTCTTTCAGCGCCGACGGCTGAATGCCATCGAGTGTGGCGATGCGCACCAGCACCTCGTTGCGCTGGCGCTCGGTGAACCGCTTCAGCACCGACGACGCCTGGTCGGGTTCGAGGTGCACCAGGATCGCCGCGACGATTTGCGGATGCTCGTTGCACAGCAGCTCGGACACCGACTGCGGGTCCATCCACTTCAAGCTTTCAATGCCCGACACATCGTTGCCCTGCAGGATGCGGTCAATCAACAGGTTGGCCTTGTCGTCGCCAAGCGCACGGCGCAGCACGCTCTTGACGTACTGGTCGTTGTCGGCCACCAGCGTGATCTGCGCGCCGGCCAGCTCCGAAAACTTCACCAGCACGCCCTCGACGCGGTCGTGCGTGACGGCCTTCATCTTGGCGATGGCCTCGCCGAGTGCCTGCACCTCTTTCGGTGCCAGGTGCTTAAGGACTTCCGACGCCTCCTCCTCGCCGAGCGACATCAGCAGGATGGCTGCATTCTCCAGGCCCTCTTCGGGCGTGTCGGCGCTCATCGTCGGATTATCCGCGGTGTGTGCAAGGCAGGGCGCGCGCGGCCATCACGCGGCCTGGCCGTTGACCCAGCCGCTCACGATGTGCGCCACCGCCGCCGGGTTTTCTTTCGCCAGTGAGCGCGCCGCGTCGAGCCGGGCGGTGTCACGCGGCGCTTCGAGCACCTGCATACGCGGTGCCGGCAGGCCAGGCAGCGATTCGGTGCCGCCGACGCTGGCGTCGATGGCGCTGCCAGGCAGCGGCACCGTGGGCATCAGCGCGGCCTTCAGGCCCGGCTTGATCATCCCGAAAAACACCAGCAACGCGACCAGCGAGAGCCCCGCAGGCACGGCGGCCACACGCAGCATGTCAAGGATCTCGGGCTGCTTCCAGATCGGGGCATCGACCACCGTCACCGGCTCGATCTTGAACGGCGCGTTGATAACGCGCACCGAGTCGCCGCGTTCCTTGTTGAAGCCGATGCTTTCTTGCACCAGGGCGGTCAGTTTTTCGATTTCTTCTGGCGCCAGAGGCACCTGCGTGAGCTTGCCCTTCGGGTCGGTGACGCTGCGGTTGTTGACGACCACCGCCGCGTTGAGCCGCTTGACGGTGCCGGTCGCGTTGCGCGTGACGCGCACCGTTTCATCGACCTCGTAGTTCTTCACCGCTTCGCGGCGGCTGTTGCCACCGGCGCCGCCGCCCGCCTGGGCCGCCTGCAACGGCACCGCGGCGCCTGTGATGGGTGCAGCGGCCGGCAGCGGTGGTTGGTTGCTGGCGGCACCCGGCACCCCCGACGGCGTCGCCGGGTTGCTGCCCGACTGCTCGGTGGTCTGTTCGCTGCGCACGGTGACTTCGGCACTGGCGCCCTGGTTGGGCTTGAAGAGTTTTTCGGTCGACTCGATCTGCGCAAAATCGATGTCGGCGGTCACGTTGGCGCGCAGGTTGTCGCGGCCGACCACCGGCTCCAGCAGCTCGGCAATGCGCTTGGTGTAGCCCTGCTCGATCTGCGCGACGTACTGCAGCTGCTGCGCATCGAGGCCGGCTTGCGCGTCTGTGTTGGGTGGCGACGAGATCAGCGCACCGCTCTGGTCGAGCACGCTGACCGCCTTCGGGCTCATCTCGGGCACGCTGCTCGACACCAGGTGCACGATGCCTGCCACCTGGCCACGGTCCAGCGTGCGCCCGGCGTGCAGCGTCAGCACCACCGAAGCGCTGGGTTTTTGCTGCTCACGAAAGAAGCCGTTCTGATTTGGCAGCGCAAGGTGCACCCGCGCGCTTTCGACCGCCGCCAGCGAGGTGATCGAGCGGCTCAGCTCGCCTTCGAGGCCGCGCTGGAAGGTCAGCCGCTCCTGGAACTGTGTTTGCCCGAAGCGCGCGCCGTCCATCATCTCGAAGCC
>JANPNF010000396.1:0-1780 GCA_031427315.1 Burkholderiales bacterium
CGAGCTGTGGTACGAATTCAAGAAGGGCGGTAGTGCATTCCCGGCGTACCCGTCGATTGTCGGCGGCGGCGCAAACAGTTGCATCCTGCATTACAACGAGAACAACGCCGAGCTGAAGAGTGGCGACATGCTGCTGATCGACGCCGGTGCCGAGTACGACGGCTACGCCGCCGACATCACACGCAGCTTCCCGGTGAACGGCAAGTTCACGCCCGAGCAGCGCGATGTTTATCAGATTGTACTGGCCGCGCAGCAGGCCGCCATCGACAGCGTGCAACCCGATAAACACTGGAACGAGCCACACGACGCGGCGGTGCGCATTCTCACCGATGGCCTGGTGCAGCTGAAATTGCTCAAGGGCAATGTGGACGCGCACATCGAGGATGGCAGCTACAAGCGTTTCTACATGCACCGCACCGGCCACTGGCTGGGCATGGATGTGCACGACGTTGGCGATTACAAGGTTCACGAAGAGTGGCGTCTGCTCGAACCGGGCATGGTGCTGACCGTCGAGCCCGGCCTGTACATCGGCGCGTCCGACGACATCCCCAGGGGCTTCCACAACATCGGCATCCGCATCGAGGACGATGTGCTGGTGACGCGCGACGGCCACGATGTCCTGAGCAAGGATGCACCGAAGGAGATCGACGAGATCGAGTTGTTGATGAAGGGGTAGTGTTATTTCTAGCCGCAAAGGCGCAGAGACGCAAAGAGGCTTCAACAATTCTTGTTTTACTTTGCGCCTTTGCGGCTACCGATCATAAAGATGAATACAGACTACGACATCCTGATCATCGGCGGCGGTATGGTCGGCGCGAGTCTCGCGGTGGCGCTCGCGCCGCTGCCACTGCGTGTCGGCCTGATCGAGGCGGTCGAGTTCGAGTCGAACGCGCAACCCAGCTATGACGATCGCACGGTGGCGTTGTCGTACGGTTCAAGGCGCATCTTCGAGAGCCTCAAGGTCTGGGAACGGCTCGCGGAAAGCGGTGCGACGGCGATTCAGCGGATTCACATCTCCGACCGCGGACGTTTCGGCTTCGCGCGTCTCGATGCCGCCGAGGCCGGGGTCGCGGCGCTCGGCTATGTGGTGGAAAATCGCGCGCTCGGTCAGGCCTTGAAACCAGTGCTCGCGCAAACCAGGAACCTCACGTTTATCTGTCCGGCCAGCGTGGAAGAAGTCGCGTTTACCGAAAGCGCCGCCAGTGTGTCGTTCCGTCGCGGTACGAAACTGGAAACACTCAGCGCGCGTCTGGTGGTGGCGGCCGATGGTGGAACATCTCCGGTGCGCAACCAGGCTGGTATCGAGGCGCGGCGCACCGATTACCACCAGACCGCGCTGGTCACCAATGTCACGCCCGAGCTGCCGCATCGCCATGTCGCCTACGAACGCTTCACCGCCAGTGGCCCGCTCGCCTTCCTGCCGATGAGTGACAATCGCTGTGCCGTGGTCTGGAGCCTGTCGCCGCAGAAGGCCGAGGCGCTGCTGGCGCTGGACGATGCGGAGTTCCTCGAACAGTTGCAGGGGTCCTTCGGTACCCGCCTCGGTCGTTTTCTGAAAGCCGGCAAGCGCGCCGCTTACCCGTTGGCGCTGACCAAAGTCAGCGAACACATACGCCCGCGTCTGGTGCTGATCGGCAACGCCGCCCACACTGTGCACCCGGTGGCCGGTCAGGGCTTCAATCTCGGCCTGCGCGATGTGGCCGTGCTGGCGCAGGTCCTGAATGAGGCGCAGCGCGCGGGCCGCGACATCGGCGAGATGACGGTGCTGGAAGACTATGTC
>JANPNF010000397.1:0-3758 GCA_031427315.1 Burkholderiales bacterium
GGTGCCACGCAGCCGATCTTGGGCGCAATGGATTCGATGGCCGCCCACAGCGATGGGTACTCGCCTCGGTGATCTAAAACCATTCGCACTGCACGCTCGCGAACCTCGGGTGAGAACTTGTTTGTCTTCTTCATGGCTCCATCCTGTCAAAGATTGGAGCCTCCTCAAAAACCGGGGCGGTTCAGGCAGCGCATCGCCTGACGGGGCGTGGCGTTCTTGCAGGGCCAGCAGTCGCTGTGCGGGGCTCCATTGGCGGGCCGGGACGCTGCTCCTTAAAGGCCTGAGTGCTTGAGCCAACCTCTGAGCGTTCCCAAGGGCAAGTTGAGCCCTGCGGCCACCGATTCCAGCGTGCGTTTGCCGCGTGCTCTGCCTTTGTTCAGTGCCTGTTCTTGAAACTCTGCTGTGTGTTGATTTCTTGGCATGTCGTGTCGCTCATGCGCGGATCATCCGCATGAATCGGGCGGCGACAACTGGTCTGACGCAGGGTCACTTCGACGTCCGCCTAAGTATGGTCAATCTGAACCATCTCCAGAGGCGCAGACGCCGTGAAATGACCTGCTGGCACTTGTGCAGATGTCTCGGTCGCCAGCAACGCGGCGTGCGCATCCCGGTGTTCGGCCATCCGGCGCGCCACCGTATTGCGCCCAGGGGCCACCAGTGCGCCCAACAGGCAGCGTCGGCGCACTTCCATCCAGGTGTCCAAAAGCGGGTGCGCCAGTTCGCGCTGTTTGGGCAGCCATTGCTGCAAGACCTCGCCTACGACTTGCTCAGCGCGCGCGTTAAGCCGCTTTCCGCAAGGCTTGGGCCCTCGAGCGCGTTGCGCCACGGCGCTGGCCACCGGGTCGGCCAAAAACCGCTGGCGCAGCCGGTACACCCGATCAATGAACGCCGACTCGCGCATTCAACGCAACACGGTGTTGACCCAGCGGCCAATGGCATGTGCACTGCGGAACTCGTCCACCGAGCGAGCTGGAATGTCGGGATACCGCTCACGCCACAAGTTCGTCAAGGCGTTCCCAGCGCCCACTTCCAGCACGCAGCGAACGCGCCGCTCGGCGATGGCGTCCATGCAGCTGTCCCAGAGAACCGTGGTCGCGATCTGGCGGGCCAGCATGTGCTTCAAGCGGCCCAGCTCACGTTCCGGCGCGCCGCTGTGATTGCAGACCAGTATCGAATGCGGTGAGGACATAGCCACGGCGCCCAGACGTGCCTCGAACTCGACGGCAGCCGTCGACATCCACGGCGTGTGCGAGGCGACGCGCACCTGGAGCCGCGTACAGCGCGCTCCGGCCGCCGACAGCTCCCTTTCGGCCATCACCAGGGCCGCAGACAAGCCGCCCAGCACAGCCCGGTCAGCCGCCAGCCGCAGGGCCAGCGACAAGCCGTGGCGCTCGCAGGCGGCAAGCAGCGACTTGGCATCCAGACCCTGGACGGACAGCAGTCCGGTATCGAGTCCGGCCGCACTGCGGTCCATGGCGGCAGCGCGGTCGCCGGCCAGCGCCAGCGCCTGTGCTGCATCGAACACGCCAGCCGCGCAGAACGCCGCCAACTCACCCACGCTGTAACCCGCCACCACCGTCGGTATCGGCAGTCTCAGCGCCAAGCTTTGCCAGGCCGCCAGCCCCAACCCGGTCAACAAGGGCTGCGCCACGGCGTTGCGCTGACTCCACTCGGGGTCGGCCAGACGGGTGCGCCAATCGGCGCCAAGTTGTGCGGAAATCAGTGCCAGTGTCGGAGCAGCCTCGGGGCAAGCCTCCAACCACGGCATCATCGTCGCGTGCTGTGTCCCCTGCCCTGCAAACAGGAGCGCCAGGCTCATCAGGCAACCTTCATGCAGTGCATTGAGGCAGAGCCCCGCGGGCCGAGGGGCAGGCTCATGCTCGACCGCAGACGCGCTGCGCCCAGCACGCCGCCGCCAGCATGTCGGCCGTGCCGCCAGGCGACAGATGGCGAGCGACAAAGTCTGCGTGCACGGCTTCGGCATGCGCCAGCGCGTCGGGCCGCAGCGCGCCGCCCTCGGCTAAGAACGCGCGCGCAGTGCGCTGCGCATGACGCAGTCCCGCCAGGCCGCCGCGGTGGACCAGGTTTGTATCTTCGAGTACAGCCATCGTCGCGAACAGCGCCTGCAGGCGCGCTTGGCGTGTTGTCGCGCCGCGTTGATGCGCGTCCAGCAAGGCGGGCAGCGTCGTCTCGAAGAGCACCGGGAAGCCGAGCGCTGCCTCGGCGGATGCGCTGCGCAGGCCGAAACGGCGTGCGGCAACGGCGCCATGGGCACCGCTGCTGCGAGCCACGCGTTCGGACAGCGCCGGGCCCCAACCGGCGATCAACTCACGCTGCAAGGCCGTAGCGTGCAGCGGTGCGCCTTGGACCGCTACCGATCCGGCGCTGGCGCACAGCAGCCCGAGGCAGAAGATCGCGCCCCGGTGGGTGTTGATGCCACCCGTGGCGGCAAGCATGCGCGTTTCAGCCGCAATGCCTGCGTGCTCGAGCACTTCGAACGTGGCCCCTGCCGCACCCAGCGAGGCCAGGCTGGGGAAGTACCTGCGCAAGGAAAACAGGCTGCGCATGAAGGTCCGCGCATCCATGTCGTTGTGGCTGCCGCTGTCGATGAAGGAAACGAGACCGGGTTTCGGGGCCAGGGCCAGCTCGTCGTACAGGGCCGCCACCGCTGCGCCGCCGATTTCTCTCAGGGTGGACGCCGGGACCTGGCACCGCCGCTGGTAGTCGGGGTCGCGGTGGGCCTCGCTCATGCGACAGCCGCCCAGGCTGCAGCGTCCTCAAGCGTCGCCCCGGCAAGGCGCTTGACGAGGATGTGGTCGGCCTGCCCGGCCCTGAACCGCGGCCACTCGCGCCAAGCCACCGCGGCCCCTTCTTCGAAGGCCAGTTCGCCGTCGATGCGCAAGGGCCCCAAATCTGCAGCGAGAAGCAGCGCGCTGGCCTGATCGGCCTGGGCGGCGGTACTCACGTCGAGCAGCAGGTCGATGTCGGACCGGGCGTGCACATAGTCCATTCCGGTGAGTTGCTGCCAACCGTGGCTGCCGTACACACGCGTTGCCACGTTCAGCCAAGCCAGCCGTTCACACAAAACATCCCCGCCGGCCCGTGCCGCGGCCGGCAGGTGGGGACCCACTTCGAATGCGTGTGGAAACTCCCCGTCTCGTGTGACGCCTCGCAGCGATGCCGTGACGCCAATCGCGCAGCGCCCCCAACGCTTCGGGGCGGACAGGCCCAGCGCCAGCAAGCCGTCCGGGGCGCCGGCGGCTGCCGCGGCGGATTGGCGGGTCACGACAAGCGGCCAGCGCTGCTGCGCCCAATGCGCCAGGCAATCCAGGGTCTGCGAGTCTGCCGCCTGCAGTGGCTCATCCGGCGAAGATGCCGTCGACAGCACGCGGTGCCAGGCGTATTCGTCGAGCCAGACCAGTTGGTGTCGCCGCAGCGGCTTCATCGGTGACGCAGGTCGCATGCGCTCAAGCCGCCAGCACCTGCTCCACCACCGTGGCGGCCAATTGGCGGCCACCGCGCTCACGGCCGAGGATGGCTCGGCGGTCGTCGGTCGTGGCATGCGCCAAGGCGTCGCGCAAACCAGCCTTCAAGTCGGCCGGCCAGAGCGCCCGGATACCGCCCATGCGCAGGTAGTTCTGCACGCCCGGTGCGAACACGGGGTTGGACGCCGACAGGGCGGTCAGCACCTCTTCCGACAGCTTGGTCACGCGCGCCATGGCCGGGATGCGCATGACACGGATCTCGGCCTCGGGCAG
>JANPNF010000398.1:0-3952 GCA_031427315.1 Burkholderiales bacterium
GCACCGTGTCGATGAGGATCTGCAGCCCCTCGGTGCCGGTTTTGACGTTCGCAACCTGGCCGCTCAGGTCGCCGGGGCTCGGCAGCGCGTTGCCTGACTTCGACACCCGTGCACCGACCACAACGACCGGGAAGTTCGACAGCTTCATTGCCGGCGACATCGCCATCGCGTCGTCGAGCGTGAAGCTGAGCGGCAGGTCGGCCACGGTGCGACGCAGGATCGCCAGCGGCATGCGCGGGCCTTCGGCGGCTCGGGCGAAGATGAACACGGTGTCGGTCGGGGCGGCGTTGGCCGCAAGCGCTGGCGACAGGCTGACCTGGCCGGCCACACGGGCCGAGGTCGCAGTCGCAGTCGCAGTCGCAGTCGCAGTCGCAGTCGCAGTCGATGGCGATGTGCCGTTGGTGGCCGCGGTGACTGCGGGCGCAGCCGTCGCGTCCATTGTTTCCGTTGCCGCTGGCCGACCACCCTGCAGGGAGGTGCGCGCATCGGCGAGGCTGCGGTCGAGGCTGTCGCTGAACGGCGTGCCGGGTGGTGACATCTGGCGCGCCAGCGTCCAGTATTCAATCGCCTGCGGGAACTGGCCGGCTTCGTAAGCGGCGCCACCGGCCAATGCCAAGGCTTTCAGATTTTTCGGGTCGATCTGCAGCGCGCGGGTGATCAGCCGCGCGGGCTCGCCCGACATCTTCTGGCCTTGCTGCATCGCCAGCACATCGGCGTGGTCGGCCAGCAGTTGCGCGTCGGTGGGAGCCAGTGCAGAGGCACGCGTGTAAGCCTTGCTTGCCTCGGGAAAGCGCTGCAGCACGGCGTAAGTGCGCGCCAGCAGCGTCCAGCCGGCCAGGTCATCCGGCTTTTGCTCCATCGCCGCAGCGAGCTTTTTGATCAGCTCTTCGACCTGTTCATCAGACACGTTGTCCGCACCTAGCGAAGCCACCGGCGGCGCGGCGGGGGCATCAATGGCCTGCGGCGAGCCAACACGGCTGTAGACCGTGGCGACCAGCAGCGGCACGCCCAACGCCAGCAGCCAGGCGCTTTTCCAGGGGCGCTCGGCGGTCCTGCTCGCCGGTGCGGTTCGGGCAGTTGCTGGGGCGACCTGATCAGTCTCGTCGAGCACGCGGCGTTCGATGTCTTCGCGGGCGGCGCGGTGCTGCTCAGCGTCGAGGCTGCCGGCGGCAAGCTCGGCATCGAGCTGCGCGGCTTGCTCACGCAGGATCGCGAGCGTCGAGGCGCGCCGGGCCGCTGCATCGGCCAGCGCCTTGGCGGGGAGGGGGCGCAGCAGCGCGGGCAGCACATGCGCCAGCGCGAGCACCGTCAGCACAGCGGTCAGTATCAAAAATGTCGTCATGGGCCGGGAGGGGATGCGTCAAGGAGCCGCCGCGCGCGCTCGGCGTCGGCGGGGGCGAGCGGGGCAGCGCAGCTTTGTCGGCCGCGGATGGCCCGCGCGAGGGCGATGACCGCAATCAGCAGCAGCGCGAACGGGCCGACCCACAGCAGCATGGTGGTGGCTTTGAGTGCAGGGCGATACAGCACGAAGTCGCCGTAGCGCTCGGCCATGAAGTCGAGGATTTGCTGTTCGGACTGGCCCTGAGTGAGTTTGTTGCGAATCTGTTTGCGTAAATCAACCGCCAGATCGGCATGCGACGCCGCGATGGTTTCGTTCTGGCAGACCAGGCAGCGCAGCTCTTCCGCGACCTTCATCACGCGGGCTTCAAGCACCGGATCGGCGGCGAGGTTGGCCGCTTCGGTGGCACCTGCACTGCACATGGCACCGGCGAGCATCAGAGCGATCAGGGCGCTGCGCATCATGGTGCCTGCTCCAGCTGGGCGACCAGCGGTAGCAGCGTGTCGCGCAAGGTTTCCGGTGTGACCGGGCCGATTTGCTTGTAGCGAATCACGCCCTGCTTGTCGATGACGAAGGTCTCGGGCACGCCGTAAACGCCGTAGTCGATGCCGACCAAGCCGTCGGTGTCAGAGAGCGACTTGAGGTACGGGTTGCCGAAGTTGTTCAACCACCCGAGTGCGTCTTCGCGCTTGTCCTTGTAGTTCAGGCCGTACAACTTGACCCGGCCCGTTTTGCCGAGTTCGACCAGCAGCGGGTGTTCCTGGCGACAGGCCACGCACCACGAGGCCCAGACGTTGAGCAGCCAGACCTGGCCTTGCAACTCCTTGGTGGTCAGGCGTTGATCGGGTGCTGCCAGCTGCGGCAAATCGAAGGCCGGTGCGGGCTTGCCGATCAGCGGCGACGGCACCTCGCGCGGATCGAGCTTCAGACCGATTGCCAGAAAACCGGCCAGCACCACGAACACCATCAGCGGGATCAGGTACCGCTTCATCGTGCGCGGAACCTTCGAACCAGCGTGCCGATCAGCGACATCGGCCGCGGCGGAGCACCACGACCGGTGCCTGACGGCGCCTTGTCACTCACCGTGCTGCGGCTGGTGCGGTAACGCCGATCCAGCACGGCCAGCATGCCGCCACCGGCCATCAGCAGGCAGCCAAGCCAGATCAGGTTGACCAGTGGCTTGTGGTGCACCCGCACGCTCCACGCGGTGGGGCTGACCGGCTCACCGAGCGCGACATAGAGGTCACGCGCCAGGCTGCGGTCGATGGCCACTTCAGTTTGCGCCGAACGCGTCACGTTGTAGATGCGGCGTTCGGGCCACAAGGTGGCGACGGGCTGGCCGTTGCGAGTGACACCGATGGACGCCTGAGCCGCAACAAAATTCGGCCCCTTGACCTCGCGCACGCCTTGCATCGTGAAGACATAGCCCCCGACGGTGGTGGTTTCACCGACTTGCATGCGCACATCACTCTCGCTCTGGTAGGCGCTGACGATGGTGACGCCGGTGATGAACACCGCGACCCCGAAGTGCGCAAACAGCATGCCGTAGTAGCTGCCCGGCAGCGCCGCCATGCGCGCCGCGACCAGCTCAAGCGGGCCGCCGCGCACGCGGGAAACCAGGTTGACCACACCGCTGCTGGCGATCCACACCGCCAGCAGCAGGCCGAAGCCGACCATCGGTGTCCATGGCCTGGCGCCAAGGCCACCGAGCGCGAAGGGAGCCACCACCGCTGAGATCGCACTGACGGCAAACGCCCAGCGCAGCTTGCGCGCCAGGTCGATGACGCCAGCCTGGCGCCAGCGTGCCAGCGGGCCGACGCCCATCAAGAACAGGGCAGGCGCCATCAAGGGCACGAACACCGCAGTGAAGTAGGGCGGGCCCACCGAAATCTTGCCCATGCCCAGCGCATCGAGCACCAGCGGGTACAGCGTGCCGAGCAGCACCGCTGCGGCGGCGACGACCAGCAGCACGTTGTTGGCCAGCAGCATCGATTCGCGCGACACCAAATCGAAGTTGCCGCCCAAGCCGACCTTCGGCGCGCGCCAGGCGAACAGCACCAGCGAGCCGCCGATCACCACGACCAAGAAGGCCAGGATGAAGATGCCACGCGCCGGGTCGGATGCGAACGCATGCACTGAACTGAGCACACCCGAGCGGACGATGAAGGTGCCGAGTAGCGACAGCGAGAACGCCAGGATCGCCAGCAGCGCCGTCCACATCTTGAAGCCTCCGCGCTTTTCAGTGACGGCCAGCGAATGGATCAGCGCGGTGCCGACCAGCCACGGCATGAACGAGGCGTTCTCGACCGGGTCCCAGAACCACCAGCCGCCC
This sequence comes from Burkholderiales bacterium, assembly GCA_031427315.1. Classification (GTDB taxonomy): domain Bacteria; phylum Pseudomonadota; class Gammaproteobacteria; order Burkholderiales; family Burkholderiaceae_C; genus PBB1. Next base: position 3,672 of record JANPNF010000398.1, read on the forward strand.
CAGCCCAGTTCGTAATAGGCCCAGAAGCTGCCGAGCGCGATGCCGCAGGTCAAGAAACACCAGGCCACCGTGGTCCAGGGCCGCGACCAGCGTGCCCAAGACGCATCGAGCCGGCCCGACAGCAGCGCAGCGATGGCAAAGGCAAATGCCACCACAAAGCCGACATAGCCCATGTAGAGCATCGGCGGGTGGATGACCATGCCCGGGTCCTGCAGCAGCGGGTTCAGGTCGCGGCCATCGGGTGCGCCCGGGATCAGCCGATCGAACGGGTTCGAGGTGAA
>JANPNF010000399.1:0-7686 GCA_031427315.1 Burkholderiales bacterium
GGCGCCGTTCTTCCAGACCTGGGACCTCGCGGGCGCTTATCCAGGGATATTGACCGACGACATCGTCGGCGAATCGGCGCGCCGCGTGCTGAGCGACGGCCAGCGCATGTTGAAGCGCCTGATCGACGGCCGCTGGCTCGCGGCCAACGGCGTGATCGGCCTCTACCCCGCCAACACGGTGGGCGACGACGACATCGAGATCTACACCGACGACAGCCGAAGCAAGGTGCTGATGACCTGGCGCGGCCTGCGGATGCAGACGGTGCGGCCAGTGGTCGAGAGCGAAGATGGCACAAAGCTCAAGCGCCCCAACCGCTGCCTGGCTGACTACATCGCGCCGAAAGGCTTGGGCTCGAACGACACCATTTGCGACCACATCGGATTGTTCGCCGTCACTTCGGGCATCGGCACCGAAAAGAAGGAAAAGCAGTTTCTGGACGACCACGACGACTACAGCGCCATCATGCTGAAGGCGCTGGCCGACCGGCTCGCCGAAGCCTTTGCGGAACGGATGCACCAGCGCGTGCGCACCGAGTTCTGGGGCTATGCGAGCGACGACGGCCTCAGTGCCACCGACCTGATCGCTGAGAAGTACCGCGGCATCCGCCCGGCGCCTGGCTACCCGGCCTGCCCCGACCACACGGTGAAAGCCGCGATGTTCGAGGCGCTCCAGTGCACCGACATCGGCATGGCGCTCACCGAAAGCTGGGCGATGACGCCGGCGGCGAGCGTCAGCGGCTTCTACATCGCCCACCCTGAAGCGGCTTACTTCAACGTCGGCAAGGTCGGCGAAGACCAGATCGAAGACTGGGCACGCCGCACCACGCAGGACGCGGCGCAGGTGCGCCGTTCACTGGCCGCGTTGTTGTAGCGCGCGGAAGCTTCTGGACTGGCGCGGCGAGCCGCTGGGCGCTCAGCTCAGCGCAGCGCCAGCACCCGACGGTACTGGATCGCCTCAGCCAGGTGCGCGCTGCCAATCGATGCGCTGGCTGCCATGTCGGCGATCGTTCGGGCCATCCGCAGCACACGGTGGTGACTGCGGGCCGACCACGCGAGACGCGACGCCGCGGTGGCCAGAAATCGCGCGGTGGCCTCGTCGAGCGCACAGTGGTCTTCCAGGGCGTTGCCTGACAGCGCCGCGTTCAAACAGCCTTGGCGCTCGCGCTGCAGCTGCTGAGCGATCGCCACCCGAGCGGCCACGGTGGCGGAAGTCTCGCCGTTGGGTGCCTGCATCAAGGCCTCGGCCGACATGGCCGGCACCTCCACCTGCAAGTCGATGCGGTCGAGCAGCGGGCCGCTGATGCGCGCCTGGTAGCGCCCCACCATGTCGGGTGAGCAGCAGCACCGCTTCAAGGTACTGCCGTGGTGCCCGCAAGGACACGGATTCATCGCGGCCAGCAGCTGAAAACGGGCCGGAAACTCGGCTTGGCGCGCCGCACGTGAAATGACGATTCGCCCGGTTTCCAGCGGTTCGCGCAGCGCCTCCAGCGCCATCCGCGGAAATTCAGGCAACTCGTCGAGAAACAGCACGCCCTCGTGCGCCAGCGAGATTTCACCGGGCCGCGGGGGTGAGCCGCCGCCCACCAGTGCGACCGATGAGGCCGTGTGATGCGGGCTGCGGTAGGGCCGCTGCGCCCACTGTGTGGCATCGAAGGGGCGCCCGTTCAGGCTGATCACCGCGGCGGATTCCAATGCCTGCGCCTCCGAAAGGCTGGGCAGCAGGCCAGGAAAGCACTGCGCCAGCATCGACTTGCCGGTGCCTGGCGGCCCACTCATCAGCAGGCTGTGGCCACCGGCTGCTGCCACCTCTAGCGCGCGTTTCGCGGCGGACTGCCCCTTCACATCGCGCAGGTCGATGGTGCCGGGCGGCACTGGCGCCGAGGTGACGCGAGGCGCAGCAGCCAACGGCAGCTCGACGGCACCTTCGGCCTCGCGGGGCAGCAGGGAGCGCACCACGTCGAGCAAATGCCCGGCGCTGTGCACGCGCAAGCCGGCAACCAAAGAGGCCTCCAGCGCACTGGCCTGGGGCAGCACCAGTGCACGCTCCGATCCGGCACGCCGCAGTGCCAGGGCCATCGCGATCGCGCCGCGCACTGGCCGCAGATCACCGGCCAGCGACAGCTCCCCGGCGTATTCGGTGTGGCCGAGGCGTTGCGAGTCAATCTGACCACTGGCTGCCAGGATGCCGAGGGCGATCGGCAGGTCGAAGCGGCCCGACTCCTTCGGCAAATCTGCAGGTGCGAGGTTTACTGTGATGCGCTTGTTATGAGGAAATTCCAATGCGCTGTTCTGCAAAGCCGCCCGCACCCGCTCGCGTGCTTCTTTCACCTCAGTGTCGGCGAGCCCCACCAATGTGAAGCTGGGCAGGCCATTTGCCAAATGAACCTCGACTGTGACGGGCGGGGCGTTCAGGCCATCGAGGGCGCGGCTGTAGACGAGTGCAAGGGTCATGCGTCCATCGTGGCATGTCGCTCGTCCATTGAACTCCCCCCTGAAGTGGGCCTCACCAACACGCACCATATGTGTGCGCAGCTGCGCGTATTGCCCGTAAAGAGGGCGGCAGTTCGGTCTGAGCGTGGGGTTCACTCGCGACTTCGGAGCAGGGCGAGCGGGCACGGTTTCTGCAGAACGTTATCCCGCACAGCCCCCTCCACTTTCAACAAATAAACATGAACAAAACTCACATTGCACTCGCGACCGCCCTGATTGCATCGGTGTCCACCTTCACTCGCGCTGAAGATGCGCCTGCGGCGGCTACTTCCGCGCCAGCCTCTGACTGGACGGTCACCGGCAACATGGCGTTGTCCAGTGACTACCGTACCCGCGGGATTTCGCAAACTGACAAGAAGCCGGCGCTGTCTGGTGGCTTTGATGTCTCACACAGCTCGGGCTTTTACTTCGGCAACTGGAATTCGAACATCGACAGTCGCTATTACAACGGCGCCAATATCGAAATGGATTTCTACGGCGGCTTCAAGTACCCGGTCGGGCCCGTTACCTTCGACCTCGGTGCTTTCTATTACTACTACCCTGGCAGCGGCCGTAATAGCGGAGTTTCGGACGGTCGCGGCATCGACGAAAAAGAGATTTACATAGCGGCCAGTTACGGCCCAGTTACGGCCAAGGTGTATTTCCCTATTGGCGATTTCTTTAGCGCACAAAAGAACTTAGGGGGCAAGAATGCGAGCGACTCTATCTACGTGGACCTCTCTGGCTCTCACGACCTGGGTAGCGGTTTTGGCCTGATCGGACACTTGGGTTATCAGAATATCTCGGGGGGGGCCAAATTCCTGTTTCCGAAGATGAATACCAGCAAGTACTATTCAGGTGACTATATGGACTGGAAACTTGGCGTGACCTACAGTTTCGCCAACGGCTTCGTCGCCGCGGTCAGCTACATCGATACAGACATTGACACCCCAAACTCCTTCGTCCCTGGTGGCAAAAAGTCCATCAGCGGTGCCACAGGCGTCTTCTCGCTCTCAAAGACGTTTTGAGCGCAACTACTCTTAAAGGAGAACGCCATGAAGATGGTGACTGCGATCGTCAAGCCCTTCAAGCTTGATGAAGTCCGTGAAGCACTCAGCGCCATCGGCGTTCAAGGTGTCACGGTGACGGAAGTGAAAGGATTTGGCCGCCAGAAAGGCCACACCGAGCTGTACCGCGGTGCAGAGTACGTGGTCGATTTCCTTCCGAAAGTGAAGATCGAGGCGGCGGTGGACGACGCCATCGTCGATCGGGTCATCGAAGCGATCGAGAACGCCGCACGCACCGGAAAGATTGGTGACGGAAAGATTTTTGTGTCGTCGTTGGAGCAGGTGGTTCGCATCCGCACCGGCGAGACGGGCAAAGACGCGCTCTGACGCCCAACCGAGAAAGAACTCTTCCCATGAAAAAATTGATTGCTTCCCTTGCCCTCGGCCTCGCGGTCCTGGGCTACTCCGCGGCATCGTTCGCCGAGGACGCCGCCGCTTCGGCGCCAAAGGCGGCACCGGTCGCGGCAGTCGCCGCGCCCGAGGCAGCGTCTGAGCCCATGGCTGCGCCTCCTGCCGAAGCCGCACCTGCTGCTGCAGCTGCGCCTGTCGCCGCCGTGCCGGTGCCTAATAAGGGCGACACCGCGTGGATGATGGTGTCCACCTTATTGGTCATCATGATGTCGGTGCCCGGCCTCGCGCTGTTTTATGGCGGCCTGGTCCGCAGCAAAAACATGCTGTCGGTGTTGATGCAGGTGATGGTGACCTTCTCGATGATCGTCGTGCTGTGGTTCATCTACGGCTACAGCCTCGCGTTCACCGAAGGCAATGCCTTCTTCGGCGGTCTCGACCGGTTCATGATGAAAGGCGTTTGGGACAACGCGGCGGGTACCTTCGCCAATGCAGCCACCTTCAGCAAGGGTGTCTACATTCCGGAGATCGTGTTTGCCGTGTTCCAGGCTTCGTTTGCAGCCATCACCTGCGCGCTGATCGTGGGCGCGTTCGCCGAGCGGATGAAGTTCTCGGCCGTGCTCGCGTTCATGGCGATCTGGTTCACCTTCAGCTACGCGCCGATCGCCCACATGGTCTGGTTCTGGATGGGCCCAGACGCCTACGCCAGCAAAGACGTGGCGGATGCGATGACAGCCAAGGCGGGCTGGCTCTGGCAGTCCGGTGCACTCGACTTTGCAGGCGGTACCGTGGTGCACATCAATGCGGCAGTTGCTGGGCTGGTGGGTGCTTACATGGTCGGCAAGCGCGTCGGATACGGCAAGGAGGCGTTCACGCCTCATTCGCTGACGCTGACGATGGTCGGCGCCGCGCTGCTGTGGGTGGGCTGGTTCGGCTTTAATGCCGGTTCCGCCCTCGAAGCCAATGGGTTCGCTGCACTGGCTTTCATCAACACCTTCGGCGCGACCGCGGTGGCGGTGCTGGCTTGGTGCGTCGGTGAAGCGCTGGTCAAGGGCAAGGCGTCGATGTTGGGCGCGGCGTCCGGCGCTGTGGCGGGTCTGGTGGCGATCACCCCGGCCTGCGGCAACGTGGGTATCGGTGGCGCGCTGGTGATCGGTGCAGTTGCTGGCTTCGCCTGCCTGTGGGGTGTCACAGGTCTGAAGAAAATGCTTGGTGCCGATGACTCCCTCGATGTGTTTGGCGTCCACGGCGTGGGCGGCATCGTCGGTGCGTTGCTGACGGGCGTGTTCAATGCCCCGAGCCTCGGCGGCCCGGGCTATGTTGCCGATTGGGTCACCGTCACCATGGTGACGCCTGCCGACTACTCGATCGCTGCGCAGGTGTGGATCCAGGCCAAGGCGGTGCTGACCACCATCGTCTGGTCGGGTGTGGTGTCCCTGATCGCCTTCAAGGTCGTCGATTTGGTGATCGGTCTGCGGGTGCCAGAAGATGAAGAGCGTGAAGGCCTCGACATTTCGTCGCACGGCGAAACGGCTTACCACCAGTAACCCATTGGAGGTAGGGTCGGCCTGAGTCAGGTCACACCCGGTGCCATTTCAAGAGCCGCCGCAAGGCGGCTCTTGTTTTTGTGCGGTGCACCCGACATCTACATGGCACTTCTAGAATGGTTCATCACGACTTGCCAGGGCATGTCGTCACACGACATCGGGCAGCACCATGGTTCCTCACCTCATCACCGCCTTGACCGGTCCCACCAACGAACTGGAGCAGCGCATTCTGGAATCGTTGCCGGCGATCGAGCGCTGGTTCCGCCTTGAGTGGATGGAGCACACGCCGCCGTTCTACACCTCGGTCGATGTGCGCAATGCCGGCTTCAAGCTGGCACCGGTCGACACCAACCTGTTCCCCGGCGGCTTCAACAATCTGACCGCCGAGATGCTGCCGCTGGCGGTGCAGGCCGCAATGGCGGCGATCGAGAAGATCTGCCCCGAGGCGAAGAATCTGTTGCTGATCCCCGAGAAGCACACCCGCAATACTTTCTACCTCGCGAACGTGCAGCGGCTGATGCAGATTTTCCACATGGCCGGCATGAACGTGCGCCTGGGCACGTTGGACGACGCCATCACCAGCCCCACAGCGATCGAACTGCCCGATGGCACCTCGTTGACGCTGGAGCCGTTGATCCGCAGCCGCGGGCGGTTGGGCCTGAAGGATTTCGATCCCTGCACCATCTTGCTCAACAACGACCTGTCCGCAGGCATCCCGAAGGTGCTGGAGAACCTGCACGAGCAGTATCTGCTGCCGCCCCTGCATGCCGGCTGGGTGGTGCGCCGCAAGACGAACCATTTCGCGGCCTACGAAGAGGTGGCGAAGAAGTTTGCGAAGCTGCTGGGCATGGACCCCTGGCTGATCAACCCGCTGTTTGCGCGCTGCGGTGAGGTCAATTTCACTGACGGCACCGGCGCCGAATGCCTGATGAGCAATGCCGAGGCGCTGCTGGCCAAGGTCAAGCGCAAGTACAAGGAGTACGGCATCCAGGAAAAGCCATTCATCATCGTCAAGGCCGATGCCGGCACCTACGGCATGGGCATCATGACGGTGCGCGACCCGAAAGACCTGGCCGACCTGAATCGCCGCTCGCGCAACAAGATGAGCGTGATAAAGGACGGGCAGGAGGTCAGCGAGGTGATCCTGCAGGAAGGCGTGCCGACTTACGAGCGCGTCAACGATGCGGTGGCCGAGCCGGTGGTCTACATGATCGACCGCTATGTGGTCGGCGGCTTCTACCGCGTCAACGCCGAGCGCGGCATCGACGAAAACCTGAACTCGCCCGGGGCGAGCTTCGTGCCGCTGGCCTTCGCCGAGTCGAACCTGCTGCCGCGGCCGGGTGTGAAGCCGGGTGCCAACGCGCCGAACCGGTTTTACATGTACGGCGTGATCGCCCGCCTGGCGATGGTGGCCGCCAGCTACGAACTCGAGGCCACCGACCCGGATGCCGAGGTCTACGAGTGAGCGTGAAGTCAGGCGGGTTCAGGCCAGACGTTGCTGCGCCGCAACAATTCTGACGGGTTGAGCCCTCGCACGGCGGCTCGCGACGGCGAGGGGGCGCCTGGCGGGGCGCACAATCTGCTGTCGTTTTCGAACGCCTCTGCCGGATCTGCATCCGGTTCACCTTGACTCCCCACCGTCCTGCTTCAAGCCTTGCCGCCCTGACGTTGGGCGCCGTCGGTGTTGTCTACGGCGACATCGGTACCAGCCCTCTGTACGCGCTGAAGGAGGTGTTCGCCCACGGTCACGTGCCGTTGACGCCCGGCAACATTTACGGTGTGCTGTCGCTGGTGTTCTGGACGCTGACCGTGGTGGTGTCGATCAAGTACGTGATGTTGATCTTGCGCGCGGACAACAACGGCGAAGGTGGATTGATCGCAATGTTGGCGCTTGCTTCGCAGGCAGTGAAGCACCATCCAGTGTTGCGCCGGCGCCTGCTGCTGATCGGCATCTTCGGTACCGCGATCTTTTTCGGTGACGGCGTGATCACCCCGGCGATCTCGGTGCTGTCGGCGGTCGAGGGTCTGGAGGTGGCTGCGCCCTCGCTGCACCGCTTCGTGCTCCCGCTGACCTTGGTCGTGTTGACCGTGCTGTTCATCTTCCAGCGCTTCGGCACCGCCAGCGTCGGCCGCCTGTTCGGGCCAGTTACGGTACTGTGGTTCGGGGTACTGACGGCACTCGGTGCCGTTCACATCGCCGAAAACCCCGCCGTGCTCTGGGCGCTCAGCCCGCATCACGCATTGAGCTTCATCAC
>JANPNF010000400.1:0-4844 GCA_031427315.1 Burkholderiales bacterium
ACAGGGATTCGCGTGCTTGACGATCACGCAGGCCGCCGGTGCATCGTCGGGGCCGAAAGACTTGACGCATTCCCACGCGGCATCGGCATCGGCGATGTTGTTGTACGACAGTTCCTTGCCCTGCAGCTGCACCGCCGTCACCAGCGAACCGGGAGCAGGATGCAGGTCGCGGTAGAACGCGGCGCTCTGGTGCGGGTTCTCGCCGTAGCGCAGGTCCTGCAGCTTGACGAAGCGGCCGTTGCTCTGCGCTGGGTAGTCGACGCGCGTCGGCTCGCCGCCCCCGGCCAGCGTCAGCGATGACAGGTGATCGCTGATCGCCGCGTCGTAGTTCGCGATGCGGTTGAAGGCGGCCACCGCCAGCGCGAAGCGTGTGGTGCGCTGCACCGCACCGTGGGCCTGCAGCTCGGCCAGCACCACAGCGTACTGCGACGCATCGGTCAGGACCGCCACGTGTTCCCAGTTCTTCGCCGCGCTGCGCACCATCGCCGGGCCGCCAATGTCGATGTTCTCGATCGCGTCTTCCAGCGTGCAGCCGGGTTTGGCGACCGTGGCCTCGAACGGGTACAGGTTGACGACCAGCACATCGATGCTGGGAATGTTGTGAGCCGCAAGTGCCGCGCGGTGCTCGGGCAGGTCGCGGCGCGCCAGCAGGCCGCCGTGGATCTTCGGGTGCAGCGTCTTGACGCGGCCGTCGAGCATCTCGGGGAATCCGGTGTGGTCGGCCACCTCGGTCGCGGGCACACCCCCCTCGGCCAGCAGCTTCGCAGTGCCGCCGGTGGACAGCAGCTGGATGCCCAGCGCGTGGAGCCCCCGCGCGAGTTCGAGAACGCCGGTCTTGTCGGATACGGAAATCAGTGCGTGCATGGGTCGGTCTCGGGTGCGGGTGCGGTCGGAGTTCACTTGATCAATTTGTGTTCGACCAGCTTGCGGCGCAGGGTATTGCGGTTGATGCCCAGCCAGTCCGCGGCGCGGCTCTGGTTTTGGTCGGCATGCTTCATCACGACCACCAGCAGCGGACGCTCGACCACCTTCATCATCATCTCGTACATCGCCGCCGGCTCGACACCGTTCAGGTCGGTGAAGAAGCCCTCCAGCCCGTCACGGATGCATTCTTCGATTTGCTTCTTGTTGCTCATGCGATCAAACGGATGAAGGGTTGGTTGGCGGCGGGGGTCGCGGCAGGCCACAGGCTGTGCCGGTCGGCCAGCGCATCGAACCAGTCGCTCAGCGCACGCACTTGCGTCGCGCAGGTCTCGAGTTGGTTCATCTCGCTGCGAAAGGCTTCGCCGCCCGGCAAGGTCTTTACTGCCCAGCCGATGTGTTTGCGGGCCGTGCGCACCCCGGCGTGTTCACCATACAGGCTGTAGTGGTCGTGCAGGTGCTCCAGCAGCCAGCGCTTGGCCTGCTTGACCTCGGGCGCGGGCAGGTGCTCTCCGGTGGCAAGGAAGTGCGCGATCTCGCGGAAGATCCACGGTCGGCCCTGCGCCGCGCGGCCGATCATCAATGCGTCGGCACCAGTGTGGCGCAACACCTCGCGCGCTTTCTCGGGGCTGTCGATGTCGCCGTTGGCGACCACCGGGATGCGCAATACAGACTTGATGGCCGCGACGGTGTCGTACTCGGCCTGGCCGCTGTAGCCCTGCTCGCGGGTGCGGCCATGCACCGTCACCATCGCGATGCCGGCGGACTCAGCGTCTCGCGCGATCGACAAGGCATTGCGCTCCGTGACGCACCAGCCGGTGCGCATCTTCAGCGTGACCGGCACGCGCTGCGGCTCGCAGGCGGCGACCACGGCCGCGATGATCCGCAGCGCCAGTGGCTCGTCTTGCATCAGGGCCGAGCCGGCCCAGGTGTTGCACACCTTCTTCGCCGGGCAGCCCATGTTGATGTCGATGATCTGTGCACCGCGGTCGATGTTGTAAGCAGCGGCCTCGGCCATCATGGCCGGATCGGTGCCGGCGATCTGCACCGAGATGGGTGCGACCTCGCCGTCGTGGTTGGCGCGGCGACTGGTTTTCAGGCTGTGCCACAGGTCTTTGCGTGAGGTGACCATTTCGCTGACCGCATACCCAGCACCCTGGCGCTTGCACAGCTGCCGGAAGGGCCGGTCGGTGACCCCTGCCATCGGCGCGACAAACAGGCCGTTCGCCAACTCGATGTGACCGATTTTCATGCGTGGGGCGGGGCCGGTCTGCTCAAAAAGGAGGCAGAGTATAGCTGCGCGACTGGACGCGCAGACGCGGGTTTTCGCGTCTCGATAATCATGTCGATGGAAGCCTGGATCGAGTCCTTGCTAGCGCCGCTGATGGCGGCACTCGCGTTGCCGAAGTTCGGCTTAAGCACGCTGTTCGTCGTGGCCTTCGTCTCGGCCACGCTGCTGCCGCTGGGCTCGGAGCCGGCGGTGTTCGGGCTGGTGAAGCTGAACCCAGGCCTGTTCTGGCCCGCGGTGCTGGTGGCCACGGCCGGCAACACGCTGGGCGGCGCGGTCACCTGGTGGATGGGGCTGGGCGCCGGGCGGGCGTTCCACGCTGTGGCAGCGCGGCGCCGGGCGCATGCGGCAGCCAGCGGAGGGGCCGAGCCGGCACCGCATACACCTGCCCATCAACGCGCCTCACGCTGGCTCAAACGCTTTGGCGCGAAGGCCTGTCTGCTGTCGTGGCTGCCGGTGGTCGGTGATCCGCTGTGCGCGGTGGCCGGCTGGCTGCAACTGCCGTTCTGGCCCTGCCTGCTCTACATGGCGATCGGCAAGTTCGCCCGCTATGTGACGATGACGGCGGTCTTGCTGTGGTTTTTCCCCGGAGCGGCCTGAGAAATCACGGCTTGGGTGTGCGGCGTTTCGGTGCGATCGACGCTGGCGCTGTCGCGCCGCGCACGGCCGGCTTCTTGCGCGCAGGCCGTGAGGCAGTCGCTTTCAGCGCAGCGACCTGAGCACGAAGCTGCTCGACCTGCTCGGCGAGCGCCTGCACCTCGCTCGCCTGCGGCACGCCCAGCTGAGCCAGCGCCTTCGCCACCCGCTGCTCGAAGATGGTTTCCAGCCGGTCCCACTGGCCGGTGGCCTTGGCGGAGACCTCCTCGACCTTGTGGGTGACCTCGGCCATCCGCTCACTGAGCCGGGCCGACACCGCACCCAGCTTCTCCTCGGCCACCGTCTGCGTCTTGCGCTGCAGCGTCGCTCCTTCCTGCACCAACGCCTCGAACACCCTGCCGCCCTCTTCCTGCGCCTTCGAGAACGCCCCGAGGCCGGCCAGCCAGATCTGCTGCGCCGACTCTTTGACATGACCAGCCAGGGCCTTGTCGAACAGACCGGCGGCGGCCTCGAAGGGCGAGTTTGCGGAACGGGGAGATTTCTTGACCATGGCGTGCTCCTGTGGTGCTGCAGCGCCACTGTAGTGCCCTGGCCGTGGCGCCGGTCATAGAAAGCGCATCAGCGACAATCCACTGTGTATGTATGCACTCTATGAAGACGCTGGAAAATTCCACGCCGGACGCGTGATGTCCGAAGCCGACAGCTCGCTGCAGATCGAGTTGGACTCGGGCAAGCGCGTCAAGGTGAAAGCGGCCAACGTGCTGCTGAAATTCGACAAACCCCAACCCGCTGAGCTGATCGCCTCCGCGCAGGCACTGGCCCGCGACATCGACCTCGACCTGGCCTGGGAATTCGCCTCCGAACAGGAGTTCGGCTTCGCCGACCTGGCCCGCGACTACTTCGACGCCAAGGCCGGCCTGACCCATCAAGCCGCGGCCCTGTTCCGACTGTTCGAGGCGCCGCACTACTTTCGCCGCCTCGGCAAGGGCAACTTCAAGAAAGCGCCTGAAGAGACCGTCAAGGCCGCGCTGCTGGGCATCGAGCGCAAGAAGCAGCAGCTGGCGCAAATCGACGCCTGGGCCACCGAGCTGGCGGCAGGCCAGTGCCCGGTGCCGGTGCGCGAGCAGCTGTACAAAATCTTGTTCAAGCCCGACAAGAACGGGCCCGAGTACAAGGCCGTGGTCGAGGCGGCGAAGCGCGCGCAGAAGCCGCCGCTCGATCTGCTGACCACCGCCGGCGCCATCGATTCGCCGTACCAGTTCCACTGGAAGCGTTTCCTCTTCGAGCACTTCCCGAAAGGCACCGGCTTCCCTGCGCTGGCCGCTCCGGCGATCAAGGAAGTGCTGCCGCTGGCGGCGGTGCAGGCGTTCTCGATCGACGATTCACAGACCACCGAGATCGACGACGCGTTGTCAGTGCAGGGCCTGGGCACGGGCCGCGTGGTGTTCGGTGTGCACATCGCCGCGCCGGGCCTGGCGATCGCGCCCGACAGCCCGGTCGACAAGGCGGCGCGCGACCGCTACTCCACCGTGTACATGCCGGGCCACAAGCTGACGATGCTGCCCGACGAGGTGGTGCAGGTCTACACGCTGATGGCCGGCCGCGAATGCCCGGCGGTGTCGCTGTACGTGACGCTCGACGAAGCGACGCTCGAAGTCATCGGCAGCGAAACCCGGATCGACCGCGTGCCGATCGCGGCCAATCTGCGCCACGACCAGCTCGACAGCGTGATCACCGAGGCCACGCTGAACGGCGAGGCCCCGGCCGACTACGCTTTCGCCGCCGAACTGGCCTTCGCGCACCGGCTCGCGCGGCACTTGAAGGCGGCACGCGAGGTGGTGCGCGGCAAGCCTGAGAACTTCAACCGGCCGGACTACAACTTCAAGCTGGAAGGCAAGGCTGGAGATGAGCCTCGCGGCGACGAACACGTGGTCATCAGCACCCGCGCGCGCGGCTCGGCGCTGGATTTGATCGTCGCTGAGGCGATGATCCTGGCCAACAGCACCTGGGGTGGCTGGATCGCCGAGCATGGCGTGCC
>JANPNF010000401.1:0-1616 GCA_031427315.1 Burkholderiales bacterium
CGGCATCAGACCACCGAACCAGCCGTTACCGATGTGATAAGCCCCGTCCGACAGCTGCACCGACCAAACGCGCATCCGCACCCGGCAATCCAGCGCCCACGTCGGCTGAGCCTTCTTGAACGCGGTGAGTGTCCAGGTCGGGCCAATCTTGGCGCTGCCGCCCACGCTGATCGGCTTCGAAAACGGAGTGAGCCCTGTGGTCTCTGCATCGACGACGAAATAGGTCGACGCCGAAACGGCTGCCCGGTGCTCGCTCGTGTACGAAAGCAAGAATTCGTTGCCGAAAGTGTGAACGTGGGCGGGTGGCTTCGCGATCGAACCTGCTTCGTGTGCGGCCTGATTCGCCGCCGCGGCGATCTTCGTCGCCGCGGCGAGAGCTTTGGCTTCGCGATCGATTTTCATCCGCGCGAAAAACGCGGCTGTTGCCACGCGGGCGGGACTGTGGGAGACTTGCATGGTTGATTCCTAGCTTTGATCAGTCGGGGATATGACACGGGGGAGAGGCCTTGCAGGGCAGCTCTCCCACTTTTCTAATTTAGCACTGATATCGCCTGATGTGTTGGTGATATCAGAGCCTAGCTCAATAAATTCGAGCGTTTCAGGCAAGGTCAGTGGCGACCGGGAGGCGTTGGGTGCCGGCCTCGAGTTTTGGCAGCGCGATTGAGAGTGGGCGGACGGTTTGGCCGCCAATCCACGCCACCGAACTCAACAGCTTGCAGTCAGCGCCGGGCAGGCGCTTCAGCACCGCTGCGAGGTCGCCCATCTCCCAACGGGTGCCCGCAAAAATGGCTTTGAACTGCGGAGATTTGGCCGCGATCAACAGACTGCCGTTGTCACCATCCTCCACAACCTTGAGGCCCATGCGCCCGAGGCTGCGCGAGTAGTCGCCATTTGGCCTGCCGCTGCGGACCTCTTCGAGGCTGCGGGCGATCGCCTCCGCGCCTGTAATGTCCAGCCGCTTTCCATCCACGGTAGACACCATCAGCTTGCCCATCAAGTGCTCGAACGCATCGACCTCATCGCGGGCTTCGACCACGCGCGCACGTTCGGAGTCGAGGTCCAATCCGGCGACGAAGTCGCGGGCTTCGTCGGCGCTCATGTCGCCATCGAAAAGGGCCACCCATGCCGCCGCCACCACGGGGGAAATGGTGTCTGCGTAGCGCTGGTCGCCCCCGAGGAACGGGCGCAGCGTCTTGATTGCGGATTTCAGGCGGCCCCAGCTGCGAACCATGCGGGCGTAGAGCTTCAGGCCCAGGGCTTTGGCTGCGGCGTCGTCTGACACAAGGGGGTGGGCATTGGCCAGCGCGTCAGCAGCGGCGGGGAGCAGCTCGAGCCGCACGAACCTGGATTGGTCCGCGCCGTTGAGCAGCGGGGGGACGATGCCGCCCACCATTCCGGTGACACGAAGCTGGAACGCCGTGCCGGTCTGGTCTTGGGTGCCGCGAAGGACCTCTGCACCTGAGCTGGCTGAGCGCAGGAATGCCAGAAGCTCGGCCAGGCGCTTGCCGTCGGCCTCGCCCTCATCGAGGAACAGCGCGATGGCGTCGGTTTTGACGCGCTGGCGGACTCCGGCTGTCGTAGATTCGCCGTCGACGTACTCACAGGGCAAGCCGATG
>JANPNF010000402.1:0-3731 GCA_031427315.1 Burkholderiales bacterium
CGCATCGAGATCAGCCACAAGAGTTCGAGCCGAGCCACCTATGCGCAGGGCAGCCTGCGCGCTGCGCGCTTCCTCGCCGCGCAGGCCCGCGGCCTGTTCGACATGAACGACGTGCTGGGGCTGACGTGATTCACCACGCCACCTCGCCTGCGGAGACTGACACCCGATGAGCGGCTTCAACCAGTTCTGGGAGCAAGGCGACCTCATCACGCGTGGCGTGGCGCTGCTGCTGCTGCTGATGTCGATCAGCGCCTGGGTGCTGATCTTCTGGAAAGGCTGGCTGCTGCGCCGCGTGCGCAGCGACATCGCGCGCGCTGTGCCGGCGTTTTGGGCCGCTGCTGATCTGCAAGTCGCCCGCACGCAACTCGCCGCCTTCGACCGCGAGCGGGTGCTGACGCCCTTGTTGTCAGCCGCCACCGCCCAGCCGAACGGCCGCACGCTCGAAGCCCATGGCCACCGCGTCTCACAACTGACGCGGCGCCTGCGAGACGCTTTGCACGCGGTGCTGCGGCAATTGCAGTTCGGCCAGGTGGTGCTGGCATCGATCGGCAGCACGGCGCCGTTCATCGGCCTGTTCGGCACGGTGTGGGGCATCTATCACGCGCTGGTCAGCATCGCGTCCGCCGGCACCATCACCATCGAGCGTGTGTCGGGCCCGGTCGGCGAAGCGTTGGTGATGACGGCAGCGGGCCTGGCGGTGGCGATCCCAGCGGTGCTGGCCTTCAACATCTTCGGCAAGACTGTCGGCGCCTGCGAGGCCGAGCTCGAAGGGTTTGCGCACGACCTGCGCGAGATGCAGGCCGACGCCGATAGCGATACCGACATCAGCCCGGCGCCAGCTCAGCGAGCCTAACGATGGCCTTCGGACGCCTCGAACGCAGCCCGGGCCCGCAGCCGATGAGCGACATCAACATGACGCCGTTGATCGACGTGATGCTGGTGCTGCTGGTGATCTTCATGATCACCGCCCCGCTGATGACCAGCAGCCTGAAGCTCGACCTGCCCCAGTCCGATGCCGCGCAGCGCAGCGACACACCCACCTTCATCATCGTGTCGATCGACGCCAGCGGCCGCCTCTTCCTGGCCGACCAGGAAATCGACGCTACGGCACTGGCGCTGCGGGTGACCGAAAGCGCGCGCCAGAACCCGCAGACCGAGGTGCAGCTGCGCGCCGATCAGGCCGTGCCTTACGGCCGTGTGGCGGAGTTGCTCGGCATTGTGCAAAAAGGTGGCCTCACGCGCATCGGCTTCGTCGCCGCTTCACAGCCACCGCCGCCGCCCGCGGCGCAGTAACGCGGGTCAGTCTTCCTTCAGGTGCCCCGCCCGCTGCTGCTTGGTCTCGATGTAGCGCGCGTTGTGGGGATTGACCGGGCTGTAGAGCGCCAGCCGCTCGACCACCTCGATGCCACCGGCTTCGATCGCGGCGATCTTCTTCGGGTTGTTGGTCAGCAACCGCACTCTCGTGATGCCCAATGACTTCAGCATCGCCAGCGCGGGCGTGTAGTCGCGCTCGTCGGCCATGAAGCCGAGGTAGCGGTCGGCGTCGATGGTGTCGAGGCCCTCGTCTTGAATGCGATAAGCGCGCAGCTTGTTGGCCAGGCCGATCGAGCGGCCTTCTTGCTGCAGGTACAGCAGCACGCCGCCGTGTTCTGCCAGCCGGGTGATGGCGCGGCGCAACTGGTCGCCGCAGTCGCAGCGCAGGCTGCCGAGCAGGTCGCCGGTGAGGCACGCCGAGTGCAGCCGCAGCGGCACCGGCTGGTTGAAGTCGGGCTGGCCGACGATGATGGCCAGGTGTTCGGCGTCGCCCGCGTCCTCGCGAAACAGCACCACCTCGCAGTCTTCATGCGCCTCTATGGCCACCTGGGCATCGCTGACGCGGCGCAGGCTGCGCTCGCCACGGCCGGGCGCGAGTTGCACGTCGGTGCTGGACACCGACAACAACTGCGCCGAGCGCAACCGCTCGGCAGCGGCCGACGGCAGCTCCACCACCAACAAGGCCGGCATCAGGCGCCCGCCCTTGGCCAGCGCCAGGGCGCTGTCTGCTGCCCGCTGCTGGCCTGACGACTGCGGCACGACCGACAGTGATGCCGCGTGCACCGGCCGACCCAGTGAGGGCGTCACCGCCGCCATCTCCATCAGAACCTCCAGCGAAACGCCGACCGGCAGCGAGACACACACCGCGGCGCCAGGCAGCGACAGCAACGGCACGCCGAGGGCGCTGGCGCGCTCAGCTGTGAGCAGCAGTTGCAAAGGCTCACCCCACGACGACAGCCACGCCAGCCGCGCCGCGCTCAGCATCTCGACCGCCACCACCAGGTGGCACACCACCACCACCAGGTGGCACACCGCCGCAGCGGCAGGGCTCTCGTCCACCCGATCGACCAGACAGATGGCCCGACCGCGCATCAACTCGGTCTGCGCCCGGTCCACCCGAATGGCGGCCTGTTCGTCCTCTGGACTGGTTTGTGCTGAGGGGCGTTGTTCTTGGTAACGATCGTTCATCTCCTGATTTTGACGTGTGGCGATCTGTTCGTCTCACAAGGACGGGCCAATTGCCAAGACACACGATCGGACAGGCGCGTGACCCAGTAGTGGCGGCCGCGTGTCACAACAATTTTCCTCAGGCACACGCCGCGCGGCGCTGGGTATGCGCATGAGCGAGAAGGTTTCACAGCTTTGCTTTTCCAACACCTTGAATCAAGTAGCCGACCACGCCCAGCAGCGGCGCGGCGTTGTTTAAGGGCACGGGTTAGCGCTGTCGATGTTGTCCGATGTTGTCCTCCGCATGCATCACGTTCGACTCGATGCGAGTGGGGACCTAGCAGACCAGGGGCAAGTTTTTTTGTGCAACCAACCGCACACCGGACCTCGTGACCATGCGGGCAATTTGCATACGGCGGAAGTCGGGGACATCGCACACGTGTCGGAGAACGAGCCGTTAGTGATGAACGCCTGGGGCAAATCTCTGGGCGGTGACAAGAGCATCAACAGGCTTGCCGGCGGCAAAAATACCTTTTCAAAGCCATCGGCAAAGTTGTTGCCCTTCAAACGTGGGGCTGCCGTCTCGCTTCAACATCATTCGATGATTGTCAACGTCGGCGTTAGGACAAATTGCGAAGTTGATGTGCCAAAAGTGTGCTCGACTGCGTTGGCAGCAAAGCAATTTGCCTGTCTGTCCTTTTAGTCTCGCGCTGAGCCGAGTCGGCATCAATGCACATGCTCGATTCAGCGCGCTTCTCGGTACGACAGGAAACTGAAACCAGTAAATGCCTTCAGACGCAGTAATCCGTTTGGGCAATTCGACTGCACCCCCTAGTTTTAGGGACGAGGAAAACTATATTGCCATAAAGCCCTTTGTGCGGGAAACTTTGCATTTACTTACAAGGAGTCATTTGTGGATTTTCTAGCTTGCAGCAAATCAAAATTTGTCTTTACCGCTGTAGCGGCATCGTTTCTTGTCTCGGGATGCGGGGGCGGCGGCAACAATAACGGCCGGAACAACACGCCAGCGTCTCCTGTCGCAGCGAATGTACAGGGCTCGTATGAAGGCACGGTTTCCGACGGCGAAAGAAGTACTGATTTCCAATTACTGATCTTGGAAGACGGGACTTATTTTGCACTTTCTGGAACGAATTCAGAAGGTACTTTCTTTTCTGACAGCCTTATTCAAGGCTCAGGCACCGAAACCAGCTCATCGAAATTTACCTCGTCGAACTACCTTAACTTTGCAG
>JANPNF010000403.1:0-4787 GCA_031427315.1 Burkholderiales bacterium
GGCTCCGCCGCCCAGGGCTGCGGAGATTGGCTGCGTCCGAGTTCTCCGGGAAAGGTCAAAGCGACCCGGAGATCAGGGTTCACCCGTACGCGACTCCCATATCAGACACGTCTGGACGGTACTGTCGACGCGATGTGCAAGGCGCAGTCGACTCCAAAGACTCCATCAAGCGCTGTCAGCTGCCGTGCAGGGGCGGTCACGGGCGAGAAAAAGGGTGTTTGAAGTTCCTCTCCTCAAGAACTGGCCAGTGGCCGCGCGACGATTCCGGCGAGCCGCGCTGCGCGACCCGGACAATCCCGACCAGCAGAACTGTCTCGGCTTCGCGCACCGCAAGCTCAAACAGTTCAATCTCGCGTTCAAACACTACAAGCGCGCGCTCGAACTCAGTCCGCGACATCGCGGCGCGCATGAATATGCGGGCGAGGCGTATCTGTTGATCGGCGATCTGGCTGGCGCGCAAAGGCATCCGGCGCTGCGCGAGATCTGCCTGCTGCCGTGCGAGGAACTGAACGATCTGGAGAAGGCTTTCGCCGACTACCGCGCGAGGCGCGCGGCGCGGTCGAACTGAACCCGCGCGCAGCACCAGACCCAGAGCCTGCGGCGTTGTGCAGGAAAACGCGAACCCCGGGCCGGCCGCCGTTGACTGCTGCTCCCGCACCACGTCATCCCGCGTGTGCCGGTGCGCCAGTGGGTGCGCAGTGGGGTCCTGAGGCTGCCGATCCTGCTGCGCCGGCTGCTGGCAGCGCAGCCGCAACTGATAACGCCGGTACTGCACGACGTGCGGGCCGGGCGCACGCTCGGGCTCGAAGCCCTGGGCGGCGCGGTGGTCGAACTGGGCTGCATCGCCGGCGAGCCAAAGCCGACCTTCGCCGCGATATTCGCCGCCACGAGCTTGCCGGTGCTTGCGTTAGCAGTACAGCGTGCGCGTTTGCGCGCCGAACCGCTGCCCTGGCCCGCTGCCCTGGCTTGGTTCACGCACGGTTCTGCGCACCGGATGCGTCAGCTGTGGCGCTCTGTGCCGGCTTGTTGCAAGCCGCAGTACACCATCTGCAACAGCAAGTAAGTGAAACTAGGGGTAGCGGTGAGGGGGCGCGTGCATCTACATTGTCACGCAGCGGACAGACAAGGAAAAGACGGCTGCTATGTCCGCTTCGCATCGAAATGCTGCCTTCTAACGGTCCGGTGCCGACGGGGGACAAAGGGACCAATCTCACACAAGCCGTACCGGCTGCCCAAGGCTGATCCGGGGAATTCACGGAGGAACGCCATGCTTCAGTGGATCATCGGCACGAGCGCCAAGCTCCGGCTGCTCGTCATCGCGGCGGCCGCCGCCCTTTTGGCGGTGGGATTGAGCCGCTTGCCGGGCACCACCGTCGAAGCGCTGCCCGAGTTCGGTCCGGTGCGCGTCGAAGTGCAGACCGAGGCGCTCGGCCTGTCGCCCGAAGAAGCCGAAAACTTGATCACGAATCCGATGGAGCAGGAGTTCTTCACCGGGATTCCGTGGCTGCACAAGATCCGCTCGAACTCGGCGCCCGGCCTCTCGTCGGTGGAGATGATCTTCGAGGCCGGCACCAACGACGTGCGCGCGCGTCAGGTGGTGCAGGAACGCCTGACCATGGTGCCGGCGCTGCCCGCCGTTTCCAAGCCGCCATTCGTGATCCAGCCATCGGCCACGACCAGCCGAATGATGATCGTCACCATGTCGTCGAAGGACGTTTCCCTGGTCGACATGTCGACCCTGGCACGCTGGAAGATTCGTCAGCGCCTGCTTTCAGTCCCTGGGGTATCCAATGTCTCGATCTGGGGCCTGCGCGACCGCCAGTTGCAAGTGTTGATCGACCCCCATCGCTTGCGCCTGAGCGGCGTGCTCGTCGACGATGTCATCAAGACCGCAGCCAATTCGATGTGGTCGTCGCCGCTGACTTATGTCGAGGCTTCGACCCCCGGAACCGGTGGTTTCATCGACACCGCGCACCAGCGCATTTCCATCAATCACACCCAGCCGATCAAGACCGCCAAGGACTTGGCGAAGATCACCATCGAAGGCGACCAGCCCAGGCCGGTGACGCTGGGCGATGTGGCCGAGCTAGTCGAGGGCCATCAACTCCTGATCGGTGACGCGGTGGTACAGGACGGCGCCGGCCTGATGCTCGTCGTCGAGCGTTCGCCCGGCACCAACATCGCCGATGTGACGCACAGGGTGGAAAAGGCCCTTGATGCAATGCGCCCGGGCATGACCGGTATCACCTTCGACACCGGGGTTTTCCGCGCCGTGTCGTTCGTTGAAACGGCACGCAGCAATCTCGTCGGCAGCCTGGGCATCGGCATGCTGTTGGTGGTGCTCGCGATCGGCGCGTTTCTGTTCAATTGGCGCGCCGCCTTGGTCAGCGTGGTCGCCGTCGTCACCAGCCTCATCGCTACCTGGATGATGTTGTCGGCCTATGGCGTGATGCTCAACATGATGGTGGTTGCCGGTTTGGTCCTGGCCCTGGCGGTGATCGTCGACGACGCGGTGGTCGGCGTCGAGAACGTGCGCCGCCGGCTTGCCGGCGGCGGCGCCGCCGGGGGCGGCGTGAAGATGCTCGACATGGCAGTGGCGTCGATGAAGGAAGTCTGCGGCCCGCTGTTGACCGCCTTGGTGATCGTGTTGGTCTCGGTGGCACCGGTGCTGGTGCTGAACGACGTCGCGGCCGACTTTGTTAAACCGCTGGCGCTGACCTATGCCATGGCGGTGGGGATGTCGATGTTGGTCGCCCTGATCCTGACGCCAGCCCTGGCCGCCGCGCTGATGTCCGGCCCGGGAGCCAGCGGTGGCGGTTCGCCACTGGCGCGTGCACTTGGCAGTGCCTACGACAGTGCCCTGGGCGCTGTCGTTCGGAACCCCGCCATGGTCTTTGCCGCTGCGGCCATCATCATCGTCGGCGGCCTGGTTGTGCTGCCGCGCCTGCTCGGTGCCGACCTAATGCCAACGCTGAAGGATCGTGACATCGTGGTGCGCATGAAGGCCGCAGCGGGTACCTCGCTGCCGGCCATGACCCGAATCACCACCGCATCGAGCAAGGAATTGCGGGCCATCCCCGGGGTGCGCAACGTCGCTGCACACATGGGCCGGGCGTCGAACTCCGACTTGGTGTCCAGCGTCGACTCGGCTGACCTGTGGCTCAGCATTTCAATCGACGCCGACTATGACGAGACCCTGGCCCTGATCGACAAGGCGATGAAAGCCAACCCCAGCGTTCGCGCCGTAGTCAGTGCCTACGCAAACTTGCGCGTGCGCGAGCTGACTGCCGAAGCTACCGGCGACACCATGGTCGTTCGTGTCTACGGCCGCAACTACGAAGTGCTCAAGGCCAAGGCGGAAACGGTGGCCAAGGTGGTCGGCGAGGTTCCGGGCGTCATGGCGCCGCAGGTCAGGCTGCCTATCGTCGAGCCGACCGTCGAGATCGAGGTCAACGTCGACAAGGCCTCAGCCAAAGGCGTCAAGCCAGGTGACGTGCGGCGCGCTGCGGCCACCTTGCTGTCCTCCATCACCGCCGGCAATCTGTTCGAGGATCAAAAGATTTACGACGTGGTGGTCTGGGGAGCGGCGTCCAAGCGTGGCAGCCTGACCAGCATTCAAGACGTGCTCGTCGATGCGCCGAACGACACCCAGGTGCGCCTGGGTGACGTGGCCGAAGTTCGAATTCGGCCAAACCCGTCGGTCATCAAGCATGACGCCGTCTCGCGCTACATCGACGTCACCGCCCAGGTTGAGGGCGCCACGGTGAGTGCCGTGAATGCAATCGTCGAAGAGCGCCTCAGAAAGATCGGCTTTCCGTCCGAGCACCACGTCGAATTGATGGGCGAGTCCGCTGATCGGGAGCGAAGTGCACGCGCCTTGTTGCTCTATGCGCTCGGCGCCGCAGTGGCCATCTTTTTCCTCTTGCAGGCTCGGCTGAATAGCTGGCGTCTGGGTGCCCTGCTGTTCGCGCTGCTTCTGCTGCCGCTGGGTGGAGCGGCACTTGGCGCGGCCACCCAGGGCGCTGGCACATCGACGCTGTCGCTGCTGGGCGGTTTGGCCGTGCTGGCATTGGCGGCGCGGGGTGGCATGTTGTTTGTCGAGCGCTGCCAGCGGCTTGAGCGCGAAGAAGGCCTGGCTCTCGGTCTTGAACTGGTGCGGCGCGCGGCAACCGAGCGCTTTGATGCAACCATGTTGAGCACCGTCGCCGGCATCGTGGCACTTCTTCCTCTAGTGGTCTATGGCACGGTGACCGGTCTGGAGATCGTCAAGCCGATGGCTGCCATGGTCATCGGGGGCTTGTTGGCAGCCGGGTTGAGCAACTTGTTGGTTTTGCCCGCGCTGTACCTGCGCTGTGCGGCACCGATGCCCACCGCCGGTAGCGAGCGGCCGCAACTCGCAACGCCATGACACAACGCCGCGTAGCACGCGTCTGAAGTGGGTCGAAACGCAGCAACGGAGACAGCACCATGATGCGATGGATTGTCGAAACCAGCCTGCGGCTGCGCTTCCTTGTGCTGGTCGGCGCGGCGATGCTCATCGTCTTCGGCACGACCCAGTTTCGGGGCATGCCGGTCGACGTTTACCCCGAATTCGCGCCACCACGGGTTGAAGTTCAAGTGCTGTGTCTGGGTATGCCGGCGGCCGACGTCGAAGCCCTCGTCACCGTGCCGATGGAGCAGGCGCTGAACGGCATTGAGGGTCTCGACGTGCTGCGCACGAAGTCGATCAACGACATGTCTGACGTGGTCCTTATCTTCAAGCCCGGCACCAACCTGATGGACGCACG
>JANPNF010000404.1:0-9910 GCA_031427315.1 Burkholderiales bacterium
CGCTCAGCTGGAACTGGCCAGCCATGCCGTGCGCGTCGCGGAAATCACGCAGTGTCGAGCCGCCGAGGTCGAGCGCGGCTTGCAGCGTCTGCCGTATCGCCTGCGCCAAGCGCTGGCAGCGCGGGCGGCTCAGCCGGTCGCTGCGGGTGCGCGGGTCGATCCTCGCGGTGAACAGTGCCTCGCATGCATAGATGTTGCCGGCGCCAACAACGATGTCGCCGCCCAGCAGCGCTAGCTTGATGGCCACACGGCGGCGCTGCAAGGCGGCATGCAGATGTGCGCCGTCGAACGCGGCATCGAACGGCTCCATCCCGAGGTTGGCCAGCAGCGTGCCGGCCATGCCCGTGTCCAGCGCAGGCGACCACACCACCGCACCGAAGCGGCGGGGATCGGTCAAGCGCAGCGTGCCGCGTTCAGTGACCAGGTCGAAATGATCGTGCAGGCCCGGCAACACGGGCAACATCGACGGAGCGCTGAAGGCCAGCGAGCCCGACATGCCCAAGTGCATCAACAGGCCGCCGCTTGCGGGCGGCTGCACATTCGAGACGCTGTCGGCCGAGCGCAGCGACAACCACAGGTACTTGCCGCGCCGCGTGACGTCGCCGACGCGCCAACCCACCAGCAGCGCGGGTTCAATGCCCAACGGCCAGCGCAAGGGCTTGCCCACACGCACGCCAGTGACCACCGCGCCGTGAATGCGATCGGCAAAGCTCAGGCGGGCGACTTCAACTTCCGGCAGTTCAGGCATCGACGGAATTATCGACAACCAGCGAGGTCGTACCGGGCCGACGTGGCCCGACACCGCCCCGCTCTAGAATCTTTTGTTGTCTCCAGGAGCCACAGATGCCCGCTCGATTTCCCACCGCCACAGCGGTCTGTGCCGTTGTCGTTACCGGCTGCGCCTGGACATCACAGGCGTGGTCGCAGACCCCCGCGGCCGCAGCGCCGGGGCTCGCGGCTTCTGAACCTGCATTCGAGAATTCGGCGCTCGATGCGTCACTTTTCTACCAGTTGCTGGTGGGCGAATTCGAACTCAGCGCCAGCGAGGGCAGCACCGCGTTTCTGGTGATGCTCGACGCGGCCAACAAGACCAAAAACGAGCAGCTTTACAAGCGCGCGGTCGACATGGCGCTGCAAATCCGGGCCGGCAGCCAGGCACTGATCGTCGTGCAGTCGTGGCGCAAGGACTAGCCGGCCTCGCGCGATGCGCACCGCTACCTGATCGAATTGCTGGTGGCCCTGAATCGCTCGCCCGAGACGGCGGAGCCGCTGCGCTCCTTGATTCGACTGACACCCGAGGCCGAACGGCCGAGCCTGATCACCAGCCTGCCGCGGTTTTTCGAGCGGACGGGTGATCGCAAGCTGGTTCCAGAGATCCTGACCGATGCGTTGCAGCCCTACGTCGAGGCGCCGGCCACAGCCGACGCATCGCTGATCGCGATCGGCCGATCTTGGCAGGCGGCGGGCGACAGTGCGCGCGCACTGGAGTACGCGCAGCGCGCGCATGCACGGGATGTCGGCGCCGAAGGCCCGGTGTTGCTCGCGCTGGAGTTGCTGCCGACAACCGCTGACGCCGAGCCCATCGTCCAGGGTTATCTGAAGGCCAAGCCGCAGGCCAGCGCCATACGCATGTTTTATGCGCGGGCGCTGGGCATGTCGCAACGCTACGTCGAGGCGCTGGCGCAGGTTGATCGGGTCACACGGGACGATCCCGCGCAAAGCGCACCGTGGTTGACGCTGGGCGCGCTGCACCTGGAACTGCAGCAGTCCACCGAAGCGACGGCCGCGCTCAAAACTTTCATCGACCGCCTTCAGGCGACACCGCCTGGCAGCCTGCCAGCGAAGCCGACCACCGCGTCGCCGTCGGTGACCAACGAGGATGGGGGCGTCGTCGAATCCGACGACCGGGGCCTGACCCAGGCCTGGCTGATGCTGGCGCAGGCCGCGGAGCAGCAAGGGAATTTCCGGTCCGCCGAAGCGTGGCTGGCCAAGGTCGACTCCCCAGCGCGCGCGCTGGAAGTGCAGGTTCGCCGTGCTTCTCTGCTCGGAAAGCAGGGGCGTCTGAGCGAAGCGGTCGAGCTGATTCGGCGTGCACCGGAAGCCAGCGACGAAGACGGCCGTGCCAAGTTGCTCGCGGAGGTGGCGCTGCTGCGCGGCGCGCGACAGTGGGCTCAGGCCGGCGACGCGCTGAAGCGGGCCAACGAACGCTTCAAGGACGACCCCGACCTGCTGTACGAGCAATCGATGATGGAAGAAAAGCTCGATCACATCGACGAGATGGAGCGTCTGCTGCGGCGCGTGATCGAGTTGCGGCCCGACCACGAGCATGCGCACAACGCGCTCGGCTTCTCGCTGGCCGACCGCGGCCTGCGTTTGCCGGAAGCGAAGGCGTTGATCGTGCGCGCGCTGGAGCTGGCTCCGGGAGAACCCTTCATCACCGACAGCCTGGGCTGGGTCGAGTACCGCATGGGCAACCGCGACCAAGCGATCAAGCTGCTCAAGCGTGCTTACCAATCCAGGCCCGACCCGGAAATCGCCGCCCACCTGGGCGAGGTGCTGTGGGTCGATGGCCAACACGATGAAGCCCGCCGCATCCTGCGTGAAGGCAAGAGCCGCGATCAGGCCAACGACACACTGCGTGAAACGGTGGTGCGGTTGAAAGTCAATTTGTGATCTTTCGGGCCGGCGCGGTCGGCGCCGCGATGGTGCTGGCGGGCTGCTCGACCCTCACACCGCCTGATGACCGGCTCACCGGCGACCTGCTGGCAGGCCGCATGTCGGTACAGGTCGCTGCCACCGACGGCGAACCAGCGCACGGCCTGTCGGCCTCGTTCGAGCTGAGTGGAACGCCGCAGCGAGGTCGCCTCGACCTGAACACGCCGCTGGGCAGCACCGTGGCGCGTGCCTGCTGGAACCCCGAGGCCGTGGTGCTCGACACGCCTCAGGGCCAGACCCGCCACGCAAGCCTGGATGCAATGACCCGCGCCGTGGTTGGCGAAGCATTGCCGGTGCCCGCGTTGTTCGATTGGCTGCGCGGTCGCCCGTGGCCTGGCGCGGTCAGCGTCGCCACCGTTGCGCCCGAACCGGCGGGCTTTAGCCAACTGGGTTGGCAGGTCGACCTGTCGCGTTTCAATGAAGCGCGGCTCATCGCGCGGCGGGCCGCACCACCGACGGTCACGGTGCAAGTGAAGCTGGACCCACCATGACACTCAATGCCTTGTGGGACGTGAGCGCCCCGGCCAAGCTCAACACTTTCCTCCATGTGGTCGGTCGGCGCGCCGACGGCCATCATCTGCTGCAGTCGCTGTTCGTGCTGATCGACTGGGCCGACACGCTGCATTTCGAGCGGCGCAGCGATGGTCAGCTCCGTCGCCACGACCTGTCGGCCGCGCTGCCCACAGACGATCTGTGCCTGCGCGCCGCACGCGCCTTGCAGGCCGCCAGCGGCACCACGTGCGGTGCCGACATCAGCATCGCCAAACAGGTGCCCTGGGGCGCCGGCCTTGGCGGCGGCAGCTCCGATGCGGCGACGACGCTGCTGGCACTCAACCGGCTGTGGGGGCTCAACTGGTCGCGGGCGCAGCTGCATGCGCTGTCGTTGACGCTGGGCGCCGACGTGCCGTTCTTCATCGGCGGCGACAACGCATGGGTCGAGGGCATCGGCGAGTTGCTGACGCCCGTGGCGGTCCCGGAGCAGACCTTTGTGCTGATCAAGCCAGCGGTATCGATCGAAACGCGGGCAGTTTTCAGCCATCCTCAGTTGGTTCGAGACACGCCCCGCGCTATACTTGAAGGCTTTGATGCGGACGAACTTCTGCGCCTCACCACCCCTGAGGACGGCGTCGGCTGGGGTCACAACGATCTGCAAGCGGTTGCCGAGTTGTTGCACCCTGAGGTGCTTGATGCAGCGGCGCTTTTGCAGAGTTGCTATGGCAACAGCCGCATGAGCGGTTCGGGCAGCGTGGTGTTTGCACGCGCCGCGACACAAGCGGGTTTGATGCCCACGCTCGACGGCACATTGCCGCCGGGTTGGGTTACGAAAGTATGTCGAAGTCTGTCGCAACATCCGTTGCGCGATTGGGCACGAGACAAAGAGATGCAGGATTGACATTCAGATCCTGAGCGTTGTGGGTACGCGGCCTCGGCCGCGCACCGATGTAGGGGAGTCGCCAAGTTGGTTAAGGCATCGGATTTTGATTCCGACATGCGAAGGTTCGAATCCTTCTTCCCCTGCCAGATTCATTGATTCCCGGAGCGTCCTGGCGACTTGACGACAGGCCTGGGCTGGACTGAAAGGAAGCGACATGCTTCCACAGAGCCTCGTCGGAGGGAATGTGCTTTTCAACACTGTGCTGTTCACTGGCAACGCCAATCCGGCGCTGGCCAAGGAAATCGCCGCCCACCTGGGTGTCGAACTGGGCAAGGCCTCGGTCGGCCGCTTTTCAGACAGCGAAGTCGCCGTCGAGATCGAGCAGAACGTGCGGGCTCGCGATGTCTTCGTCGTGCAATCGACCTGCACACCAACCAACGAGAACCTGATGGAGCTCTGCATCATGGTCGATGCGTTGAAGCGCGCCAGCGCGCGCCGCATCACCGCCGTGATCCCCTACTTCGGCTACGCGCGACAAGACCGCAGGCCGCGGTCTACGCGGGTGCCGATCAGCGCCAAGGTGGTGGCCAACATGCTGGAAGCCGTCGGCGTCGAGCGCCTGCTGACGATGGATTTGCACGCCGATCAGATCCAAGGCTTCTTCAATATCCCGGTCGACAACATTTATGCCTCGCCGGTGCTGTTGTCCGATCTGCAGTCGAAGCAGTACGACGACCTGGTCGTGGTCTCGCCCGACATCGGCGGCGTGGTGCGAGCACGGGCGCTCGCCAAGCAACTGAATTGCGATCTTGCGATCATCGACAAGCGTCGGCCGAAGGCCAATGTGTCCGAGGTGATGAACGTGATCGGCGAGGTCGACGGTCGCAATTGTGTGGTGATGGACGACATGATCGACACCGCTGGCACGCTGGTCAAAGCGGCCGCCGTGCTGAAGGAGCGCGGCGCCAAATCTGTTTACGCCTACTGCACCCATGCGGTGTTCTCCGGCCCGGCGATCGAACGCATTCAGGCGTCGATGCTCGATGAAGTCGTGATCACCAACACCATACCGATGACCGATACCGCCAAGGTGTGCGCGAAAGTGCGCCAGCTGTCGGTATCGTTCCTGTTTGCCGAAACGATCCGTCGCATTTCCGACGGCGAATCGGTCACTTCTTTGTTCGCCGAGCAGAACAGCAATTTCTGAGCGTCGAACCTGGCGTCCGGCCGACAGGCCGAATGTTCGCGCAGGCCGCAAGGCCTGCTTTTCGATGTACTGAAGCACCTGGTCGCGGGGCTTCTTTTTTATTGGAGTCAACATGAAATTCGTCGCATTCGAGCGTACGTTGCAGGGGACCGGAGCGAGCCGCCGCCTGCGCAACGCTGACAAGGTTCCCGGGATCGTTTACGGCGCCGGCACGCCAGCAATGATCGAACTCGATCACAACGCGCTGTTCTTCGCCTTGAAGAAGGAAGCCTTCCACTCGTCCATCCTCGAGATGGAGCTGGCAGGCAAGTCCGAGAACGTGTTGCTGCGTGACTATCAACTGCACCCGTTTCGTCCGACCGTGCTGCACATCGACTTTCAGCGTGTCGATGCCACCACCAAGATCACGAAGAAGGTGCCGCTGCACTTCATCAACGAGGACGAGTCCGCAGCGGTGAAGGTCGACAAGTGCGTGGTCAACCACATCGTCACCGAACTGCGCATCCAGTGCCTCGCTGCGCAGTTACCCGAGTACCTGACCGTGGACCTCGCCGGCCTGACCAAGGGCCAGTCGCTGCACATCAACGACGTTCCGCTGCCCACAGGCATCAAGGTCATGACGCAGGGCAAGCCGAACCCGGTGCTGGTCTCGGCCTCCGTTTTGTCGGCCGAAGAAGAAATCGCCCCAGTGGTGGTGGCCGCAGCCGCAGCCGCCCCGACCAAGGGCAAGAAGACCGAGAAGCAAAACAAGAAGTAAGCGGCCGCATGGGCCTGCCCCTGCCGTCGTCCCCCTTCGGAGCCCCACCACGGTGGGGCTTTTTCATGCGCGCCTGAAATCGATAATCGAACCATGATTCGACTGATGGTGGGCCTGGGCAATCCCGGGGCGCAATACGAGCACACGCGGCACAACGCGGGCTTCTGGTTCATCGACGAGGTGGCGCGCCAGCTCAAGACGACGCTGGCGCCCGATCGGTCGTATGCCGGGTTGGTCGCGCGCGTCAACCTGCCCGGTGGCCCGCTGTGGCTGCTGGAGCCGACGACCTTCATGAATGTGTCGGGCCAGTCGGTGGCCGCACTGGCGCGCTTCTTCAAGATCACGCCCGAAGAAATCCTTGTCGCCCACGACGAGCTCGACCTGATGCCCGGCCAGATGAAGATGAAGCAGGGCGGCAGCCACGCCGGGCACAACGGCCTGAAAGACATCCAGGCGCAGCTGGGCTCGGCTGATTTCTGGCGCCTGCGGCTGGGCATCGGTCACCCGGGCGTCAAGGCCGAGGTCATCAACCATGTGCTGCGCAAGCCGCCCGTGGCAGAGCGCGAGGCGATCGACCAGAGCATGGCGCAGGCACTCGGCGCCCTTGACCTGCTGATTGCTGGCGACATGGCGAGCGCGATGCTGAAGATCCACGCGCGGCCACCCAAGCCTAAAAAACTGCCTGATGCCTCTGGAGGAGCCTCACCATGACACTGCACAACTGGATCGTCGGCTGGATGGCCGCTGCACTCATCACTCCAGCAGCCGCCGCTGAGATTTACCGCTGCGGCCCGAACGGCAGCACCTACTCGCAAACACCGTGCGCCGATGGCCGTCGCCTGGAGGTGATCGACGCCCGCAGCGATGAGCAGCGCCTGCAGGCCAAGCAGGTCAATGAGCGCACAGTGGCGCTGGCCGCGTCACTGGAACGCGATCGACTCGCCGCTGAGGCAGCCCACCGGCCGGCGCTGGCAGGCAGTTTCAATACACCGGCGAAAGACGTGTCGAGCCAGACCGCCAGATCCGACACCGATGCCCATTCGAAAGCAAAGAAGAAGCGATTGCGCCAAACCTCGCAGGCGAAAAGTCGCCGTGCGCCGACTGCCCGGCAGGACGCGGTGCTGGCACAGCCCCAGCGCTGACACCGCCCCTCAAAACGATCAAGCAGGCGCCTGTGGCGCGGCGGCGTCTGCCTGCAGCCGCCGGTACTTCGCCCACAGCGATTCGTTCGTCTCGACATGATCCGGGTGAATCGGGATGCAGGCCACCGGACACACCTGCACGCATTGCGGCTCATCGAAGTGGCCGACGCATTCGGTGCATTTCGCCGGGTCGATTTGGTAGATCTCGACGCCCATCGAAATGGCCGCGTTCGGGCACTCGGGCTCGCACACGTCGCAGTTGATGCATTCGTCGGTGATCAGCAGGGCCATGTCGGGGCGTGTCGGCGTTCAGGCTTCAGGGTACTTCGTGCTGACGCGTGAGCGCAGCCTCTCCAGTACCGAAGGTGACACAAATTTGGAGACATCGCCGCCCAGCGTTGCGATCTCCCTGACGAAGGTGCCGGACACAAACTGAAACTGGTCGCTCGGCGTCAGGAAGACCGTTTCCACATCGGGCATCAGCTGGCGGTTCATGCCGGCCATCTGGAATTCGTATTCGAAGTCGCTGACCGCACGCAGGCCGCGCACCACCACCTTGCCGCCAATGCCGACGACGAAATCGCGCAGCAGCCCGCGAAAGGCGACCACCTCCACGTTGGGGTG
The DNA here is from genome assembly GCA_031427315.1 of Burkholderiales bacterium. Taxonomy (GTDB): domain Bacteria; phylum Pseudomonadota; class Gammaproteobacteria; order Burkholderiales; family Burkholderiaceae_C; genus PBB1. The sequence goes on from JANPNF010000404.1 coordinate 7,821, forward strand.
CTTGCGCGCGAGTTCCTGAGCGATCTCGAGCCGCTCTTCGATGGTGAACATCGTGCGCTTGTGGTGCCCGGCAGCCACCGCGAGGATCAGGCGCTCGAACAGGCGGCTGGCGCGGCGCATCAGGTCCTCGTGGCCGAGGGTCATCGGGTCAAAGGTGCCGGGGTAGATGGCCGTCAGCTTGGTCACGGAGGTCATTCAGCGCTCCCGATCACGGTGCAGGGGCCGCAGTGTAGTCACCAGCAATGCGCTGCAACAAGTGGGCGTGAACCCTGCCGACGTGGACGTGGCGGTGCACGGTCAGCTGAAGCGGCGCAATGTCTTCGGCGCTGTAGGCATGGGCGGCTTCGAGGTAGATGTAGCCATGGGGCACAAGCAACCGTGCGGCGGCGGCCAGCGCCGGGCCCAGCAGGTCGCTGCCGAACGGTGGATCGATGAACACCAGCTCGAAGGCATCGGGCGCGCTGCGGCGCATCCACGACAGCGCATCGGTGGCCACCACTTGCAGCATGTCGGCCTTCAAGCGCAGCTTCGATTCTTCCAGGCTGCGGGCCTGCCGACTTTCGCGTTCGAGCAGCAGCACCGAGGCAGCACCGCGCGACGCGGCCTCGAAGCCCAGTGCGCCACTGCCGGCGAAAGCATCGAGGCAGCGCCAGCCGGCGAGGTCGGCACCCAGCCAGTTGAACAGCGTCTCGCGCACACGGTCGGGCGTCGGGCGCAGGCCGGGCAGCAGGCTGACCGGCAATTTGCTGCGCTTCCATGCACCACCGATGATGCGCACCTCTCTGGGCAGCGAGGCCACATCGGGCGCGACCACAGGCGGTTCTGCAACCCGCTGACGCGCCCTTTTGGCGGCGGGCGTCTCGGCGTAGGCCCGGCTGCCAAACCGGGGGGGCTCTTTCGGCTTGGCCTTCGCCGCGACCTTGGCCGCAGCCCTCGGCCTGGGCACCGATTTGCTGATGATCGACACCATCACAGCCGCACCGGGATGCCGTCGCGCGCCATCAGCGCCTTGGCCTGGCCTACGGTGAACTCGCCGTAGTGGAAGATACTGGCGGCCAGCACCGCGTCGGCGCCGCCGATGCGGATGCCTTCCGACAGATGTTCCAGCGCGCCGACGCCGCCCGAGGCGATCACCGGCACCGCGACGCGGTCACTGACCGCGCGCGTCAACGCCAGGTCGAACCCGGATTTGGTGCCGTCGCGGTCCATGCTGGTCAGCAGGATTTCACCAGCACCGTGCTCGGCCATCTGCGCCGCCCAATCGACCGCATCGAGACCGGTGTTCTTGCGCCCGCCGTGGGTGTACACATCCCATCCGGGGCCGCGCGCGGCGAGATCGTCACCAGCACGGCGCTTGGCATCGATCGCGACCACGATGCACTGCGCGCCGTAGCGCTGCGACGCGTCGCGAATGATCTGCGGGTTCGCCACGGCGGCCGAATTGAAGCTGACCTTGTCGGCGCCGGCATTCAGCAGCCTGCGCACATCGTCGACCGTGCGCACGCCGCCGCCGACCGTCAGCGGAATGAACACCTGTGACGCCACCGCCTCGATGATGTGCAGGATCAGATCGCGGCCGTCGCTGGTGGCGGTGATGTCGAGGAAGGTCAGCTCGTCGGCACCCTGTTCGTTGTAGCGCGCAGCGATTTCGACCGGGTCGCCGGCATCGCGCAACTCGACGAAATTGACGCCTTTGACGACGCGACCGCCGGTCACGTCGAGGCAGGGAATGATTCGTTTGCAAAGCATCTGGGGTCGCCGGCTGCCATCGCAGGGCGCTGGGAAGAGAGGAAGGCGGAGGTCAGTTCCCGTTCAGCTCGTCGGCACGCGCCTGTCCGGCCGCGAAATCGAGGTCGCCGGTGTAGATCGCCCGGCCGCAAATGACACCGTCGATGCCTTCGAATTCGACCGCGCACAACCGGTCGATGTCGGCCAGGTTACTGAGCCCCCCCGAGGCGATGACAGGAATCGTCAGCGCTTGCGCCAGCTTGACCGTCGCCTCAATGTTGATGCCACTCAACATGCCGTCGCGGCCGATGTCGGTGTAGATCACGCCTTCGACGCCGTAGTCTTCGAACTTCTTCGCCAGA
>JANPNF010000405.1:0-9816 GCA_031427315.1 Burkholderiales bacterium
CCGCAGCGGCGCCTGCAGCACCGACAGCGTGCCTTCCACCAGCGCGCCGCGCACCAGTGCGGCGGTGCCGCCATACAGCGCCTGCTCACGGCGCAGCACGAGGGCAACGACGCCGAGGGCACGCGGCATCACCAACATCGCCAGCGTACCTGCTGACAGCGCCATGAGCTGCAGTGGCACCCAGGTGTCGGCGCTGGATGCCGGGTGGCCGGCGAAGAGCCAAACCGCCACCCCGAGCAGCACATAGGCCAGCCACAGCGGCGCCGACAGGTAAGCCAGCGCGCCGGTCACGAGCATGGCGCGGTGCACGCCATGCAGGCCGGGTTCGGCCAGCAACCGAGCGTTCTGCAGATTGCCCTGGCACCAGCGGCGGTCGCGTTGCAGCTCTTCCAGCAAGTTCGGCGGCTGCTGTTCGTAGCTGCCTTCGAGGTCGCCCACCAGCCACACGTGGTAGCCGGCACGGCGCATCAGCGCGGCCTCGACGAAATCGTGCGACAGGATGTGGCCGCTCAGGCCGCCCCGGCCTGGCAGCGCCGCCAGCGCGCAATGCGTCATGAACGGTGCCACGCGCAAGATCGCGTTGTGGCCCCAGTAATGCGACTCGCCGAGCTGCCAGTACTGCATGCCGGCGCTGAACAGCCGACCGGTCACGCGACCGGCGAATTGCTGGGCGCGCGCGTGGATCGTCGACAGGCCGCTCCCCTGCGGTGCGGTCTGAATGATCCCCGCGTCGGGGTGGGCTTCCATCAGGCGCACCAGGCTCAGCAAGCAGTCGCCGGTCATCACGCTGTCGGCGTCGAGCACCACCATGTAGCGGTAGTTCTTGCCCCAGCGACGGCAAAAGTCGGCCACGTTGCCCGACTTGCGCTGCGTGCGGCGCTGGCGCCAGCGGTAGTAGATGCGGGAGCCTGCGGGGTTGTCGGAGCCCAAGGTATTGCGCAACTCGGCCCAGGCAGCCAGCTCGGCGGTGCGGATGGCCGGGTCGCTGGTGTCCGACAGCAAGTACACATCGAACAGCCGGGCACCACCGGCAGCGATCAGCGATTCGACCGTCGCACGCAGCCCGGCGAACACCGTCGATACCTGCTCGTTGCAGATCGGCATGATCAGCGCGGTGCGCGCGTCGGCAGCAATCGGCCGGTGCGCCACCGAGCGGCTTGACAGCGCCTGCGGATCGCCCCGCCACTGCACCCAAAAGCCCATCATTGCGGTGTAAAAACCTGCCGACACCCAGCCGAACAGGATCGAAAACAGCGCGATCTGTGCCGTGCGCAGCCACGCACTGGCGTAGACCGGCAGCACCTGATCGAGCATGGCCGTGGCGCCGACCACCGACAGCACGATCAGCGCCAGCAGCGCACGACGGCGTCGCGTTGCAGCCTGCTTCCAGGCGGCAGTGGCTGCTGCATTGGCCGGTGCCGGAGCGGCCCCATCAAAACGCACGCGCTGCGGATCATGGCGGCCCGCCAGGCGTGTCGCCAGCGCTGTCCACCCGTCCAGCACGCCACCGAAAAACCCGCGCCACCTCCGTGCGGTCATGGCGCCGCGGTTCATCAGCGGCATGCTGGCGCCGATGCTCGGCTTTGCTGGGCCGGCCGAGGCAGCAGCGCCGGTGCTGGCCTCGGTCCAGGAACGGTTCAAACGGGTGGCATGGCGGTGGTTCATCAGGCGCTCGAAGGGGCAATGAACTCCTTAGCGCAACCTGTATGCCAGTCTCGAAAGTGCCTTATGGATCAGGCACTTGAGCTGCAATTTCGGCCCCACGTCGCCGAATTTCGGGTTTCCACTGGCTTTCGCCCCGATTTTTGTCCCGGTTCAGCGACACGCGATCGGCATCAAGCGTGCAAGCCGTTGATTTACAACGGCTATGCGCTGTCGCCACGTGGCGACAGCGGCGCAGCTTCCCCAAGATCGGTGCGCGCGTCGTTGCGGAACAAACCTGGCGTCAGGCCGTGCTTTTGCAGCAGCCGATAAAACTCGGTGCGGTTGCGATCTGCCAACCGGGCGGCATCGGCCACGTTGCCATCGGTGAGTTTCAGCAGCCCGACCAGGTAGTCACGCTCAAAGCGTTCGCGCGCCTGCGCGAAGCTCAGCACCTCGACACTCGGCACGCGGAGTGCGCGCTGTACCAGCGCCAGCGGCACCAGCGGGGTGGTGGTCAGCGCGCACACCTGCTCGACCACGTTGTGCAGCTGGCGCACATTGCCGGGCCAGGCGGCGGCGGTCAGCGCCTTCAGCGCCTCGGGCGCGAAGCCGTTCAGGCGCTTGCCGTACTTCTCGCTCAAGGCCGACAGGAAATGGTTGGCCAGCAACGGGATGTCCTCGCGCCGCGCGCCGAGCGCGGGCAAGGTCAGCGCCACCACGTTGAGCCGGTAGTACAGGTCTTCGCGGAACTGGCCCTGTGCCATCGCGGCATCCAGGTCGCGGTGGGTCGCCGACAGGATGCGCACATTGATCGGCAGCGACTGGTTGGCGCCCACCGGCCGCACCGAGCGTTCCTGCAGCACGCGCAACAGCTTCACCTGCAGGGCAGGCGGCATGTCGCCGATTTCGTCGAGGAACAGGCTGCCGCCGTCGGCCGCCTGGAACAGCCCACGGTGGTTGGCGACCGCGCCGGTGAACGAGCCTTTGACGTGGCCGAACAGCTCCGATTCGAGCAGCGCTTCGGGAATGGCGCTGCAGTTGACCGCGACGAAAGGCTGCGCCGCGCGCGGGCTGCCCCGGTGGATGGCCTGAGCGAGCTGCTCCTTGCAGCTGCCGCTCTCGCCGCAGATCAACACACTGGCGCCCGACGCCGCCACCATCTTCGCTTCAGCCAGCAGTTCGGCCATCACCATCGAGCGGCTGACGATCGGTGCGCGCCAGGCGCGCTCAGTGCCTTCGGGGTGGGCAGCCGGCGCGCTGAGTGCCAATGCCTGGGCGATCTTGTCGAGCAGCGCCTTGCCGTCGAAGGGCTTGGTCAGGTAGGTGAACACGCCGCGCGCGGTGGCCTCGACCGCGTCAGGAATGGTGCCGTGCGCGGTCAGCAGGATCACGGGCAGGGCAGGGTGCCGCTTGCGAATCGCATCGAACAGCGCCAATCCGTCGCGGCCCGGCAGTTGCACGTCGCTCACCACCAGCTGCGGCCGCGAAGCTTCCAGATGCGCCAGCGCTTCCTCGGCCGAGCCGACGCCGGTCACGTGGTAGCCGGCCGCCGTCAAGCGCATCGACAGCAGTTGCAGCAGATCGGCATCGTCGTCGACGACCAGCAGCTTGGCGCTCACGGAATTGCACTCCGCGCTGGGCGTTGCGGGACGAGCGCTTGAGAGCGCCCCGGCGCTGCGGACGAGATCGGCCGTGGCGCCAGGCTGCGCTCGATCGCCTTCAAGGCTTCCAGCTTCTCGTTGAGTTGCTTGACCTCGCGCTGGCCGTCGCGCAGCTCCTGGTTGCGGCGGTCGAGCAGGTCTTCGAGGCGGCGCAGTTCGAGCAGGCGCGCCAGCAGCAACCGGGCGATCGGTTGCCAGGCCGCCGAGTCTGCTGTCGTGCCCCTGGCCAGCGGCTCGACCAGGCCGACGGCGCGGTTGAGTTCACCGCCATTGCGCGTCAGCAGCAGCGCCATCGCCAGAGAGACCGAGGTGTCGGGCGCCGGGGGCAAGGCGCTCAGGCGCGCAATTTCCTGCGCCAGCTCGTTGAGCGGCAACCCGCGCAGTTGCTCGTGCATGGCCAGCGCGTGACTCGACGCCAGGTCAGTGGGCGTTGCCGCGTCGATCGGTTCGCGGGGTGGCGTCGGCGGTGCAATCACCACCGGGGGCGTGTGGGCAGCCACCGCGGGCGCAGGCGCGGCCACCACGACCGGCTCGCGCCGCAACGCCGAACAGCCCGCCAGGCCGACCGCTCCGCCGATCGCCGCCGCGACCAGAAACACACTGAGCAGCGGCCGCCGCACACACTGCCGCGGGGCAGTTTCAACGTACAGGGACATGGGGCAATTCAATCCGGAAATGGGCACCCGGCAGCGACTGCTCGTCGGGCATCAACAAATCGATCTGGCCATCGTGCGCGCGCACCAGTTCCTGCACGATGGACAGGCCGATGCCGCTACCGCGCGGCGCGTCGGGCGGCTGGCGCTCGCCGCGAAAAAACGGCTCGAACACGCGCGCCCGGTCGGCCGCTGCCACGCCGGGGCCTTCATCGATCACGTCGATGCGCGCCCGGCCTGGCCACTGCGACACCTCGAAAGTGACGCGCCCGCCGATCGGGCTGAAGCGGATCGCGTTCGACAGCAGGTTGCCCAAGGCGGTGCCCAGCTTCTCGGCATCGACCTCCACCTGAATCGGCCAGCCGGTCACGGTGACCTTCAGCTTGCGCGCCTGCCATTGCAGCTTCTGAGCCTCGATTTGGGCGGCGATCAGCGCGGTCAGCTCGGCCGGCCGGCGCACCAAGCGACGGGCGTCGAAGGCAGCGGTATTAAAGCGCAGCAGGTCTTCGATTTGGCCCTGCAGCACCGCCGTGTTTTGCCGCAGGATGCGTGCGACCTCGCGCTGTGGCTCGTTGAGCGGGCCAGTGACGCCGTCTTCCAGCAGCGACACGCCTTCGCGCAGCGCGGCCAGCGGCGTTTTCAATTCGTGCGACACGTGGCGCAGAAAGCGCGCCTTGTCGGCATCGAGCTCGGCCAGTCGCAGCCGCAGCCATTCGAGGCGCTGGCCGAGCTGGCGCACGTCGGCCGGGCCGCGCATGTCGATCGCCTGGTCGAGCCGGTTTTCGCCCAGGCCGACGATCGCCGCTTCCAGCCGCTTCAGCGGGCGCGCCAGCCAGATGCCGAATGCCAGCGCCAGCCCCGCCGCCGCGGCAATCGCCGCCACGATTTGCCGGGCCAGCTCGGCGCGGCCCGACTCCAGCCGTTCCAGCAGCGTCGCGTTGCGCGCTTCGGTGGCCAGCCGCACCTGGTCGGCGAGGTCGATGTTGACTTGGCCCAACTCACGGAACGCCGACGTCAGCGTCTGTTCGCGGTCGCGCAGCGTGTCGGCATCGCCGCCGAGCTGCTGGCGAAGCGTCCGCAGCGTATGGCGCCACGCATCGGCGAGGGCTTCGCGGCCGCCGGCCGCTGGCGTCTGGTCGCGGGTGCCTGCGGCCAGCTCATCCAGCGCATCGTTCGCTTCATGCGCCGCCTCGTCGAAGCGCTGGCGCAGCAGCGGGTCATCGAGCACCAGATACTGCCGCGCTGCGCGCTCCATCGTCACGCTGCGCTCGGCCAGCCGCTGCGCCGCGGCGCCGAGCGACAACGCCTGCTGCGCGCCGTCGCTGCTCTGGGTGATCAGCGCTTCGATGGTGAACAGTCCGCGCAGCGACGCCGCACTCAGCAGACCGGCGATCAGCAAGAACGCGACTAGCAGCAGTTGGTGGAAAGAAAAGCGGTCCAGCGAGAACATGCGAGCGATTCTGCCTGTGCACTCCGAGCGTTCCATGAGGCGTATCGGCCACCCGATAATGAAAGCCGCCTTGTGCATCAGACGCCCCTGAATTCCCCATGCCCGAAATCGTCTTCAAAGGCAAAGAGTATGTCTACAACCACCACCTGACGGTGCCGTACCGGCCGCTGGTGGCGCAGCCGGGCAAGGGCATCGGCGCAGATGGTGCAGATTCAAACGGCGGCGACCTGAGCGGCAACCTCGTCATTCACGGCGACAACCTGCTTGCGCTCAAAAGCCTGCTGCCGCGTCATGCCGGCCAAGTGGACCTGATTTTCATCGACCCGCCCTACAACACCGGCAACGAAGGCTGGTGCTACAGCGACGGCGTGAACTCACCCATCATGAAAGAGTGGCTCAGCACCAACCCGGTCGATGGCGAGGACATGCTGCGCCACGACAAATGGCTGTGCATGATGTGGCCGCGTCTGGTGCTGCTGCGCGAGTTACTGAGTGACAGCGGCTCGATCTGGATCACGCTCGACGACAACGAAGTGCACCGGGCGCGGATGGTGTTGGATGAGATTTTTGGGGAGCAGGCTTTCATTGCCAATGTGATTTGGCAAAAGAACTTCTCACCGAAAAACACCGCGCAGTTTTTCAGCGAAGACCACGATCATTTGCTCGTCATCGCCAAAGACCGCGATCAGTGGCGGCCGAATCTGCGCAAGCGCACTGAAGAGATGGAGGCGCGCTACACCAACAACGATAACGATCCGCGCGGCGCGTGGACATCGGGTGACATTTCGGCGCGCAACTACTACAGCGAGGGCACGTACCCGGTGACCGCACCATCGGGCAGAGTGTTCGACGGCCCGCCCCCCGGCCGGTACTGGTCGATCAGCCAAGATAAGTTTCGAGCACTTGACGCAGACAACCGTATTTGGTGGGGCGATGGCGGGAACAACATGCCTCGAAACAAGCGGTTTCTGACAGATGTCAAACAAGGCGTTATTCCACAAACGCTCTGGTTCTACGACGATGTAGGCCACACGCAAGATGCCAAGCGAACACTGCTCGAAATGGGCCTGCTCAAAGACGACGCCACCATCACGCCGAAGCCCGTCGCGTTGATCGAACGCATCCTGGAGATCGGCGCGCCCGACAACGCCCTCATCCTCGACTCCTTCGCCGGCTCCGGCACCACCGCGCATGCGGTGCTGAAAGCCAACGCGAAAGACGGCGGCACGCGGCGCTTCATTCTGGTCGAGGGTGAGGCCTATGCCGACACGTTGACCGCCGAGCGGGTGCGCCGTGCCATCAACGGTTACGCCTGGGTCGGCAACCAGCGCGAGGTGCTGCTCGAAGAAAAAATCACTTACACCCAGTTCAAAAAAGCCGATGCGTGGCTCGCAACGGTCGAGGCGATCAAAACGCGTGAAGGGTTCGCCGACGACCCCACCGCGGGCGACCTGGCCGATCAAGGCACCACCCGGCACAAGCGCTTCGACAAAATCAACGTGAAGCTCGAGGGCGGCGTGCTGCGCGTGGAAGGTGAGAAGCGCATTTCCGAACGCGCTGAAGGGCTGGGCGGCGAGTTCACTTACTGCACGCTCGGCGAGCCGCTCGACCTGGAAAAGCTGCTGTCCGGCGAACACCTGCCTTCGGCTGACGCGCTCGGCGCCTGGCTGTTCCATACCGCCACCGGCGGCACATTACCGGCGCTGCCGAGGTCGGCCCCCGAGTGGTACCTGGGCGAGGCGAAAGACGCGCATGTGTGGCTGGTGTACCGGCCGGAGTTGGCCTTCCTGAAAAGCCCTGAAGCGGCGTTGACCCTGTCGCGTGCGAAAGCCTTCCAAACCTGGGGCCGCGAGCAAGACGCACCCGCTGCGCCGAAACGCCACCTTGTTTTCGCCCCCGCCAAGTACCTGAGCAACCGCCAGTTGCAAGAGTTCGGCGTGGACTACGCGCCGCTGCCGTTTGCGTTGTATCGGGAGGGGTGAGCGATGCAAGAGCGTTTCGAAGATCAACGCGAGCAGTTCGAGCGGGCGCTGGCTCGGCTGCGCGAGGTGCTGGCCGCTAGCGAGACGGACATCGTTCGTGACGCTTTAATTCAGCGCTTCGAGTTCACTTTCGAGATGGCCTGGCGCTGCTTGCATCGTTTCCTGGAATTGAAAGGCGAGCGGCTCGTGCAAAAGGCGTGGGCGGTGTTGCCGGAGGTGTTTCAGTCGAAGCTGATCGACGATGCGGAGTTGTGGGATCAACTGCGTGAGCACCGCAACCTGACCAGCCACACCTACCAAGAAGCGATGGCGGTGCAGGTTGCCGCTTTCATTCGCGCTCGGGCCGTTGGCGCCTTTGATCGGCTGGCCGAACGTTTGCGGACCCCGTGAGCGACGACCTGTTCGGCATCGCGCCGACGACTGTAGCGAAGCTGCGTGGCGTCTTCGATGCCACGCCCGGGCTGCACAGCGTCTTCATCTTCGGGTCGCGGGCTACTGGTGCGGCTCGCGTTGAGTCCGACATCGATCTGGCGGTCGATGCGCCTGAATGGACGTTTAGCGAATTGGCGAGTCTGAGCGGGCGCATCGAAGCCTTGGGTTTGCTCTACCGCACGGACGTTGTGCTGCTGTCTGACAAGCTGGACGAGAAATTTCGATCACGCATCAAACGGGATCGACGGGTGTTCTGGCAGCCCATGCGCCCGTCTGTGCAAGCCGACACACCCGCCGGCATCCAGCTCAAGCGCTTTCAGGCGGATGTGCTGGCGCAACTGGCCACCTACATCGAGGAGTTGAAGAAGCACGAGGCGCAATCGCGTGCGGCTGCGGCCACGCTGCGGGCGATGGAAGGCATGCAGGAAGCGGCGCGCGAGGCGGCCGACTTTCCAAAACGCACCTGGGTCGCACTGAAGCAACGCGGCGCGCTGCCAGCAGCCTTTGCCGAGCAACCCTATTCCAGCCGCTGGGCCGGTGATGGGGACGGCCGCGATTCAGCCGATTTGCCGATCCCCAACGTCTGCCTGAAGGTGCCGACCGGCGGCGGCAAGACGCTGCTGGCCGCTGCCAGTGTGGCGCGGGTGTTCGGCACGTATTTGCAACGCCACAGCGGACTGGTGCTGTGGGTGGTGCCGAACGAGGCGATTTACCGGCAGACGATGACGGCGCTGCGCAATCCCGATCACCCGTACCGCTCGTTGCTGAACAACGCAGGCGCAGGCCGTGTCAAGGTGCTGGAGAAAACATCGCCGTTGAACCGCATCGACATCGAATCGCACCTGTGCGTGATGGTGCTGATGCTGCAGTCGGCGGCGCGCCAGTCGAAGGAGACGCTGCGCTTTTTCCGCGACCGGGGAAGTGTGCTCGGCTTTTTGCCGGGCGAAGACGACATCGAGGCGCACTGGGCGTTGCTGGCGCGGGTGCCGAATCTGGACGTGTACTCGGCCTACGGTGGCACGGCGGCGCAAGCGCGCACACAAAAGGGAAGCATCGTCAAAAGCTCGCTCGGCAATGTGATGCGCCTGCTGCGGCCGATGGTGGTGATCGACGAAGGCCACCACGCGTATTCGGACACCGCGCTGCGCACGCTCGACGGCTTTAATCCGTGCTTCATGCTGGAGCTGTCGGCCACGCCGCGCGTTGCAGGCCGTGTGTCCGGCAAGGACATCAAAGGCTCCAACATCCTGTGCGACGTGCGCGGCACCGACCTCGACGAGGCCGAGATGATCAAGCTGCCGATCCATGTCGATGTGCAGCGCTGGAACGACTGGCAAAGCTGCCTCGCGGCATCGCTTTCGCAGCTCGACGCGCTGCAGCGCGAGGCCAGTGCCTTGCAGGCCGACACCGCGCGCTACATCCGGCCTATCTTGCTGGTGCAGGTGGAGCGCACTGGGGCCGAATTGCGCGACGCCGGGTTTATCCACGCGGAAGACGCGAAGGCCTACCTGATGCAGCTCGGGCTGGCCGAGCGGCAGATTGCAATCAAGACTTCAGACAAGAACGAGCTGGCGCAGCCCGAGAACATCGACCTGTTGTCACCGACCTGCGAGGTGCGCGCCATCATCACCAAGGCCGCATTGCAAGAAGGCTGGGACTGCCCGTTCGCCTACGTGCTGTGCGCGCTGGCGGCAGGCCGCGCCCCGGCGGCGATGACGCAATTGGTCGGGCGCATCCTGCGGCTGCCGCATGCGGTGAAAACCGGCCGCGCAGCGCTCGATGCCTGCTACGTGCAGTGCTACGACGCGAACACCGCCGACGTGGTGAAGGGCATCAAGAAGGCGCTGGAAGGCGAGGGCATGGGCGACCTGGCCGTGCAGGTGAGCACCGGCAGCGAGGGCGCTGCCGGTGCACGGACCGTGACGCAGAAGCGCCGGCCGCAGTTTGCGCAGCTGCGGTTGTTCGTGCCCACTGTCACCTGGGCCGAGCCCGGC
>JANPNF010000406.1:0-3008 GCA_031427315.1 Burkholderiales bacterium
GAAAACTGGTGTCGCTGATCGGTCACCACATCCAGGTGATGGGCTCCGAGGTCTTCGTGCGTGGCCCGGCCCCGGAACCGATCACGGGCTTCCATACCGATCTCGGCGAAGCGCTGCAACAGGTTCTCCCGTCCCCCGGCAATTTAATGCTGCAGGTGAAGGCGCAACTGTTCCTGACCGATCTGTCGATCGAAGATTCGAGCAATTTCATGCTGGTACCGGGTTCACACCTCCAGCGCGTACCGTCGCCCAATCTGGACTGCATGCTCGATGATCTGAATGGTCCCATGGCGATCTCCGGCGCGCCGCCGCCGCAGGCCATCCAGGTGCTCGCCAAGCCTGGCGACGTCTTGCTTTTTCCGTGGACCTTGTGGCATGCCGTAGGTCCCAACCGGAGTGGCAGGACGCGCTTGAGCCTGACGCTGAGGTATGGGCAGCTCAGCCTGCGGCCGCTGGACAAGCTGGACTTTGTGCTGGGGGATCTCGATCGCGACCTGACGCCGCGCCAGCGTCGCCTTCTCGGGGATCTGGGTCCTTCGCTGAGCCCCTACAAGCCGATGCAGCAGCACGCCATCATCCATGGCGAGCAGTGAGGCCATGGGTCGCGCCCGACCCTTCAAGCTGCGCGTTGTCCGCCCGGAGAACATGCTTTGTGCGGCATCGGCTCCGAAGCGGTCAGCTCACGCCTGCACCGCTTCGATCGCTTGCATCGCGCGGACAGGCAGATGACCAGCGCTTCGCAGGCGCTGCGCTGGTGCAGGTTGTGCCGGGACCGCGAGGCCGATCCATCGCTGGCTGCCGTGGCCGTCGACCACAGCACTTCGAGGGCTGCAGACATCCTTGCGGGCAGCGGCCGCGAAAGCGTGCAACTGGGCGCCAGCCCGATGAAGACCTGGGGGCGCACGCAACTGCTCTTGCTCGTCGACGCTCTGCGCCTTCGTTTGCGCGAACGGTTCTGCAAGGTCTTCTATCTGCCTTTCGTTCGCGATCGATGGGACTGCATCGGGCCCCTGCTGCAACTGCAGCGGCGGGGCTTCAGCCAGGCCGAGGCGCCGTCGGCCCTGTTCATCGACGGTGCCGAGCGCTACGGCGATGGTCTGGCAGCCGTGTCGGCCGCCAGCCGTGCTTGCGTCCCGACCACCCGCCTGGTGTATGTCGAAAGCAGCTACCGGGGCGCGCCCCACATTGCTGACGCCGTGGCCGAGCGCATGCAGGCATTCCGGCAACTGCGAAACCTGCCCACGCTCATGCGCTCAGCGGTGCTGGACATGTGCGCACTGCAGCACGCCACCGAACTGGCACGTCGCGGTGCCCTGTCCCACACCGGCAGCGACGGCACGACACCCGCGCGGCGCGCGCAACGCGCGGGGTACACAGCCGCTGCCTGTGGCGAGAACCTGTCCATAGGCACTTTCGAACCCACGGAAATCGTCGGCCACTGGATCGATAGCCCCGCGCATCTTCGCAATCTGGCGAGTCCGGTCTACACCGATTTCGGCATTGCCTTTGCTGCCGCGACGGTCGAAGTGCAGGGCGCGCGCAACATGGTCAACGGCGTTTGTGTGTCCGTCTTCGGTGCCCAGGCCGGCCCAGGCCTGGCGACGGGCGCCTGATAAGTTTCGTCCGACCGCCACCCGCCTGTCACTACCCTTATGGCACCACGGTCGTGACCAGGCGATGCAAGCGGGCCGACGCGGCTGCGATGCTGTGCAACGCGCTTCATTCCAGGTCGATCCCGGCCTCGTCCTGTTCATCACCTCAAGCCGCATCCGCCTGCCGTTTACAAGGGGTCAGGACCAAGTTCGGTGGATTGGGCCTACGAGGCCGCAACGCGGGCAGATCTCTCCCATTTGCGCGCAGGCTTCAAGGCGCTGGCTTCATTGACCTCGCACCAATGCTTGATCACCCTCGGCAGCGCTGATCGCCAGTCGGGCGACTGCACTACCGTGTGGTTCGCCTCCGGGCGGAACACGTCGCTCATGCTGAAATAGGGTGTGTATATGTCGATGTACTCCAACATCCTTCTCTGGATGGGCGAGGCTTGCTGCTCGAACCAAGGCTTGTACAGCCGTCGATAGGTGTCGTAAGGCACGATGGTCGGCTTGTCGAGCGCAGAGGCGGCGCGCGCGTGGCGGAACGCGTTGAGCTCTTGCATCGAAATGTCCATCAGGTCCTCGACCCTCGGCGACGCGTCGCCGCTGATCGCCCACACGATGCCGCCGGGAGGTTCTGGTGGCCGGCCCAGGGCCAAGCTGACGGCGGCGATGACGGTGTCCATCGTCACGATTGGGGTTTTCGGGAGGTACGATGAAACCGGTTTTCTTATCGAGGACCACTTCCGCCAAACCGCCGACATCCGTGGCAATGACAGGCTTGTCGAACTGGTATGCGATCTGCACAATGCCGCTTTGCGTGGCCGAAACATACGGCAGGACAACGCACGACACCCGCTTTGAGCTTGGTGCCTTGCCAATCCACGAAGAAGAACGTCTGGCTCCTCTGAATCGGACCACCCAGCACAAAACCGTATTGATTGCGGCGAAAGAGGGGCTTCGACCCGGACGGGGCGAACAGATTGCGAGCGTTCAGCGCTTCATTGCGGAAGAACTCAAACAGCGAACCGTGCAACACGTTGGAGCCGGACTTCTGATTGACCATGATGACGCCGCCATTGGAACGTCCGTATTCGGCGGAGTAGCTATTGGTCTCCACGCGAAATTCCTCGATCGCGTCCACAATGGGATAAAACGCCACTTGGCCGGGTTCAGGCTGCAACACGCTGATGCCGTCGTAGATGTATTCGCTGGTGCGCGGCCGGCCGCCGTTAATACGCGGCAACAGATTTCCGGGCGGCAGATTCACCCCCGGCGATAGGGCGATCAGCGGGACAAAGTTCCGGCCGTCGAGAGGCAGCGAGACGACCTTCCTTTGCTCAACTACAAAACTGGTGGTACCGCGGTGGGACTGAAGGAGAGGAGCGCCGGCCGTGACGGTTACGGATTGCGACG
>JANPNF010000407.1:0-1842 GCA_031427315.1 Burkholderiales bacterium
GATGGGCCAAGTGCAGGTATTGCGATTACTACCGCATTAGTTTCAATCTTAACTGGTATTCCAGCACGTGCAGATGTGGCGATGACAGGGGAAATTACCTTGCGCGGCGAAGTATTGCCAATTGGTGGATTGAAAGAAAAGCTACTAGCAGCGCATCGTGGAGGAATAAAAACGGTATTAATCCCTCAACAAAATGTTAAAGACTTAGCTGATATCCCTGAAAACATTAAAAACCATCTTGATATTCACCCTGTGCAATGGATTGATGAGGTATTGTCGCTAGCACTGGCTTCACAGCCTGTTCCTTTGCCAGAACTATCGGAAGTTAATGAAGTTCCTGCAAAAGAAGTTCAAGCTACTGATATATCTACAGAAAGTACAACTTCTGATGCGGGTGGCACTAAGCACTAAATAAATAAGTGAAATAACAAGCCGATAAAAGCTTGACACAGCCTTTGTTGGCTTGATATAAAGCTATACGGGTAGCGAATGCCCAAATAAACACCAAGTCTTTATTTAACAAACCTTAAAAGGGGATTACACGTGAATAAATCAGAACTGATTGACGATATTGCAAATGCGGCTGGTATTTCAAAAGCTGCTGCTGGTCGTGCTTTAGATGCAACTACAGCTTCAATTACAAAAGCAATGAAAAATGGCGATTTAGTAACTCTAATTGGCTTTGGAACGTTCTATGTTGGTAAACGCGAAGCTCGTAACGGTCGCAATCCACGTACTGGTGCAACAATTAGTATTAAAGCTGCAAATTCTCCTAAATTTAGGGCTGGTAAAGCGCTTAAAGATGCTGTAAACTAGCGTTTTTGTTGGTTAAGCAGGGTGCTTAGCTCAGTTGGTAGAGCGTCGCCCTTACAAGGCGAATGTCAGCGGTTCGACCCCGTTAGCACCCACCATAAAACCAATAAAAAGTGTGACTAAGTCGTTCCTAATTGTAAAATTGAGAGTGCTGGTAGTTTAAGCACTCTTTATTTTGTAAAAAATTTGAGTTTACTGATTATTTAGTAAATTTATTTGAGAGTTAGGTAGCGCAAAATTTAATACGTAGTTGATTTTAATTTAAGTCAATTTATGTAAATGTAATGGAGTGGTAGTTCAGTTGGTTAGAATACCTGCCTGTCACGCAGGGGGTCGCGGGTTCGAGTCCCGTCCACTCCGCCAAAAATAAAAATAGCGAGTCTTCGGACTCGCTATTTTTATTTGTACTTCTGGGTTTATGATTAACTAGATTGGAACCAGAACTAGTCTGCAAAAAAACTATCTTATTTTTATGCGGATATTTTTCAAGTTCGGTGTTTCGTTTAGCTAAGCATGTTGTGCTATATTACGTTTCAAGTTAACAGGCAGTGTAATAATCCTTAGGCTTTATTTAAAATTTCGTATTGAATTTAAGTAAATATTTAAAATTTAGTGAATATATTAAGAATAGAAAGTAACTATGTTAGATAACATTCGTGGTTTGGCAAAAGGTTGGCTTGGTAAAGCGTTGTTGGCTTTAATTACCATTCCCTTCGCATTGTTTGGTATTGACTCCTATTTGAATAGTGCAGGCAATAATGTAGCTGTCGCTGAAATTGGTAATAAAAGTATCTCGGCGCAAGAATATAGCGAAGCTTTAAAAAATCTGCGTAATCGTTTGCAATCTGAGGGTAAAGTTGATCAAGCGCAATTGGATGGACCTGAAATCAAAGCGCTAGTCTTAAATCAATTGATCAACAAACAATTGCTTGCTGACGAAATTCAACGCGCTAAATATGCTATCAGTGATGCACAACTATCAACTTATATTACTGGAATGCCAGAGTTCCAAAAAGATGGTAAATTTTC
>JANPNF010000408.1:0-20930 GCA_031427315.1 Burkholderiales bacterium
GGTTCAGGCCGATTGCCAGATCGACGCGGCTGATCCGGCCCGTGTCCCAGGCCAGTTGTTGGCGCTCGCGCGGCGGAAACACCTGGATGCCGCCCAGCACAGCCATGCGGGCGGCCACCCGTCGTACCGGCATGCCGATGCGCGACCAGTATGGGTTTACCGCAATGGCGCGGTCCAGCGGCCAGGCGGGCGCAATGGCCCGGCACGCCTGCTGGCAGGCGGCCTCGATTTGCGCCTGCCATGCCG
The DNA here is from genome assembly GCA_031427315.1 of Burkholderiales bacterium. Lineage (GTDB taxonomy): Bacteria > Pseudomonadota > Gammaproteobacteria > Burkholderiales > Burkholderiaceae_C > PBB1. The sequence continues at coordinate 247 of JANPNF010000408.1, forward strand.
CGTCGTCGGCCGACCGGCGGCCAGCCTGGGCCGTGCCCTCCGTTGCAGGCGGTGCGTAACGGTTCAACGTTTCCATCGGGGTGTGCTCCGTAAATTGGTTCATCGCGGGGTGTTGGGGGCCCAGCGAGCGGGCCAGAGTCGAAGGGCGAGCCGGGTGTAGGCCTCGTCCACATAGAACCCCGCATAGCTCCAGCGCCGCCAGGTCACAAGTGTTTGCGGCCGCAGTTGCAATACGACCTGGCACATGTACAGCCAGGCCATGCCCATCAAGGCGACCCCCCCGAGCGCGTGATGGGGCGCGTCTTGAATGCCGAGCGGCAGGGCATGGGCCAGCAGGGCTACGCCCGCGAGTGCGGCCACCAGCACCACACCCGAGACTCCCTGCACGATCAGCGCCCGAAGGGTGCAACGTTCGGCCGCCACCCAAAACATCGGCGCCCAGGCCAAGCCCAGAACGGCAGTCCACCACCCCGGCCAGGCGGTGTGGCCCCCCACCCACTGAACCAGCAGCACGGTCGACACGGCCACCAGCGGCGCCAGCACCAAACTTGCAGCCACTGGTGACGCCGGGCTGTGCATGGCCTGCAGTCGGGTGTGCCGCACCACCGCCGAGGCAGACAGAAAAGCATGCGCCTTGTAGAGCGAGTGCCCAATCAGGTGCAGCGCCGCCAAGGTGTAGAGGCCGAGCCCACATTCGAGCAGCATGAAACCCATCTGCGCCACGGTCGACCACGCCAGCCGTACCTTGATGCTGACCCGCGTCAACATCACCATGCCGGCCAGCACCGCCGTGGCCAGACCGAGTGCGACCAGCAAGGTCCGCGCAGGCCACGCCTGTTCCAGCAGCGGCGCAAAGCGGATCAGCACAAAGCCGCCCAGGTTGATCACGCCGGCGTGCAGCAAGGCAGACACGGGGGTCGGCGCTTCCATCACCTGAATCAGCCAGCCGTGCACGGGCAGCAGCGCGGTGCGAAGCATGACTGCCAGCACGAGCGCCAGCGCACTCAGCTGCAGCGGTGTGGACATGCCCTGCTGTGCCACATGCGACCACAGCGCCGACAGCGAACCACTGCCAACCTCGGCCCACGCCAGGGCCCCCGCGCCGAGCAGCAGCACGTCGGCCGCGCGGTCGGCAAGGCGTTTCTTGTGCGCCGCCAGGCTGGCGAAGGCGCGGTCAGGATAGAAGCACAGCAAATGCTGCAGCGCCACACCGACCGCGGCCCACGCCGCAATCAAAACGACCCAGTGATCGGCCAGCAGCAGCACATGCACGGCGGCCAGCACGGCAGCCAGCGCCGCAATGTAGCGGCGTTGGCCCGGTTCTCCCTGCAGATACCGGGCAGAAAAACTGCCGATGACGGTGCCTAACAATTGCACCAGCAGGGCCACCGTCAGGCTGAACGTCGACGCAGTCAGCGCCTGCGGCCACTGCATGCGGTCGGCGCCTGCCCCGATGGCCAGTGCTGCGAACAGCAACGCGCCGATGGCAAGCACCTGGTAGGCACGCCACAGCGTTGCCGTGGACACCCAATCCAGCCGCGCCAGCAGCGACACCGCCGTCATCAAAACGGCCGGCAACAACGCGCTGACCGTAAAAAAAACCTGAGAGACATCCATCGCATGCAGCCCTTAAAACTCGCTGCCAGGATGTTGATGGCGGGTTGTTATTCTGTAAAATACATTGATAAGAATCTATGTGTTCATAAAACAGAACGATGCAACTGGATCAGCTCAACTTTCACCACCTGTTTTACTTCTGGCGGGTGGCCAAGCTCGGACACCTGACCCGTGCCGCGGAAGAGCTGCACACCTCGCAATCGGCGATCTCAACGCAGATTCGCCAGCTCGAAGACCGACTCGGTGAAGACCTGTTCACCCGCGAGGCGCGGCGGTTGGTTTTGACTGACACCGGCAACCTCGTGCTTGCCTATGCCGACAACATCTTCGGTCTCGGCCAGGAAATGCTCGGTCGTCTGCAAGGCCGCACCGCCGGGATCACCCGCCTGCGGGTGGGCAGTGTCGCCACGCTCTCGCGCAACTACCAGGAGAACTGGATCCGGCCTCTGCTCTCCGACGCCACAGTCGTGCTGACACTGGAATCCGGCCAGCTGGAGGGTTTGATTGCACGTCTGGTGCAGCACCAGCTCGATGTGGTGCTGGCCAATGAGAGTGTCCCGGCCGATCCGGATCGGCCCCTGCACTGCAGGTACTTGGGCAGCCAGTCGATCTCGCTGGTCGGGCCCGCCAGCCGCTGGCGTTCACAAAGCCTGCGCATCCCCGACGACCTCGACGGGATGGAGGTGGCTTTACCCGGCCCCCGACACGCGTTGCGCGCCCAGTTCGATACCTTGTGCGCTTCGGCTGGCGTGAGCCCACGACTGCGGGCCGAGGTGGACGACATGGCCATGCTGCGTCTGATCGCACGCGACAGCGGCTGGTTGACCGTGCTGCCGGAGGTGGTCGTGCAAGACGAGTTGCGCGCCGGTGTGTTAGTCACCGTCGGCCAATCATCGGCATTGCAGGAGCACTTCTACGCCATCACCACGCCGCACCGGCACCGCATCGACGCGCTGGAAGCTCTGCTGATGCGCACGCCCGAAGCGCCAGAAGCGCCGCACCGGCAACCCTGACGCAAACAGCGCGCCGATGGGCGGTCAGTTCTTGCCGAACTTCGACTTGGCAGCGGACATGCAACCGGATTTGGCATCACCGGCCAAGGCATCGCACTTCTCGGCCGCCACCTTGTACTCAGCATCGCGTTTGTCATCGATCGCTTCGGTCTGTGCCTCTCCGACCTTCTTGTCGAGCTTGGCATCGGCCAATGCCTTCGTCTCGGCGGCCTTGGCCTGCTGGACACACACATCCTTGGCGTTGCCGGCTAGGTCGTCGCACTTTTCCTTGGCCACGGCGTAGTCCGCCTCGGCCTTGGTCTTCATGATCTTGTTGTGGTCTTCGGCCTTGCCGGTGTAGGCGTATTCGAGCTGGGCCAGTGCCAGCATTTCCTTGCCCTTGGCTTGTTCGACGCAAATGTCGTTGGCGTTGCCTGACATCGAACCGCAGGCGGTCTTGTCGGCCTTGTAGTCGGCAGTGATGCGGACTTTGTCAGCCTGGTAGTCGGCCTTGGTCATCGGGGCCGCGTGAGCCGCAGACACCACGGCCAGAGCCGCCACGACGATGGAAGACTTGAGGGTGAAAGTGGTGCGCATCGGTTTCCTTCTTTGGTTGACGAATATGTGATGAGGGTATTTTGACGGCGGCTCCGAGCCGCGCCTGCCAGCGCACGGCGCCTCGCGCGGTAGTAGGTGTCCTACAACGTCAGATCGCGAGGGTGGTCGCCCACCTCAGGCGAAGCGATCCCACGCGAATCGGCCTGCGGTGGCAGACAGCGCACTGAGCGTCGCGCCCCATGCCATATCGATCAGCGACAGCCCGACCGGCCAGCCTCTCAAGGTGGCGAGGTTGCTGAGGTCGTAGGTGGCGTACGCCACGAAACCGAACAGCGCGGCAGCCGCGGCGGTCTTCAGCCAGCCGGGGTCGGTAGCGTTGGGCACCACCGCGAAAAACATCAGACCCAACCCGTAGACCACATAGAACGCAGCTGCCGCGACCAGGTTCGGCCGCTCGGCCATCAGGTGCCCCAGGCCCTGCTGGTACAGCGGTTTGGCGATAAAGCCCAGCCACAGCAAATCGACAGCGAGCATCACGACGGCGGTAACCAGGTAAGCCGACAGGTACTTGGTCATGGTTTCATGCTCACCCGCCAGACCACATTGCCGACATCGTCGGCCACCAACAAGGCGCCTCGCTTGTCCACCGCCACGCCGACCGGTCGGCCGTGGGCTTCACCTTTCTCGCTGAGAAAGCCCGTCAGCACGTCGAGCGGCGCCGCGCCCGAGGGCTTGCCACCGTCGAACGGCACGAACACGACCTTGTATCCGCTGTGCGGCTGGCGGTTCCAGGATCCGTGCTGGCCGATGAACATGCCGTTGGCGAAGCGCTCGGACACGCGGCTGCCAACCGCCGAGGCGAGCCCCAGCGACGCGGTGTGCGGGCCCAGCGCGTAATCGGGCGACACCGCGCGGGCCACCAATGCCGCCTGTGGCGGCTGCACCCGCTCGTCGACATGCTGGCCGTAGTAGCTGTAAGGCCAGCCGTAGAAAGCGCTGTCGCGCACCGAGGTCAGGTAATCCGGCACCAGATCGCTGCCGATTTCATCGCGCTCGTTCACTACCGTCCACAGCACCGGCGCCGTGGTGCCGCCGCCTGCGCCGAGCACCCAGGCCATGCCGTTCGGGTTGCGCAGCCCCGAGGCGAAGATGCGATGCGCGCCGTCGCTGAGATTGACTTCCCAGATCGCCGCACGGTCGGTCTCGGCGGCCATGCCACGTTCGGCGACGTTGCTGTTCGAGCCCACCGTCACGTACAGCTTGCTTCCGTCGACACTGGCAATGATGTTCTTCGTCCAGTGGTGGTTGATCGGGCCGCCCGGCAACTCGACGACCGGCTTCGCATCGGCGGTGATGCGCAACTCGCCGGTGACATAGGGAAACTTCACCACGGCGTTGGAGTTGGCCACATAGAGCGTGCCGCCGACAAGCGCCATGCCGAACGGCGAACTCAAGCCCTGCAACAGCACTGACCGCACGTCGGCGACGCCGTCCCCATCGGTGTCGCGCAGCAGCGTGATGCGGTCGGCACTCGGCACACCGGCGCCGGCACGCTTCATGACCAGACCCATTACCCAGCCCTTGACGCCCTTGCCGTCCTCGGGCTTCGGTGGCGCGTTGGTTTCAGCCACCAGCACGTCGCCGTTGGGCAGCACCAACAACCAGCGGGGATGGTCAAGGCCGGTGGCGAATGCGGTCACCTGGGCACCCGGCGCCGCCTGCGGCGTCATCCCTGGGGGCCAGCCGATCGCGGGTGCGATATTCACCGTCGGGATCAGGCTGGAATGAGGCGGCGGCAACTCCGGCTGCGGCCCGGTGCCGGCACTCAGGGGCAGGCGGGCCACGTCGCCGCAGCCCACCAGGGCCCACGCCAATGACAAGGCGCCGATTGACCGAGCGATGCGCGCCGACTCCGCGTCGGTGCGGCCGATAGAGATCATTGGAACGATCTGTAGAGGGTCGCCACCACTGAACTCAAAGCCGCCCCGTCAACAGCAGCACGACAACCACCAGGACAACCAAACCCAGCACGCCACTCGGTCCGTATCCCCAACTTGAACTGTGCGACCAACCTGGGAAAGCGCCGACCAGCAGCAAGACCAACACAATCAACAAAATGGTTCCGAGACTCATGACATGTTCCTTTTCTTTGAATGGTTGAGCCAGGCTCAATAGGACGGCGAGGAAGCTGCAGGCACCACGATCACCGCGGTGCCATCGCCAGTCTTGCCGGCGTCGCCCTTCATGCCATCGCTGCCCGTTTTGCCGGTGTCGCCCTGCGGCCCGGCCGGGCCCGGTGTGCCGACCGTGGGCGGTGGGACGTTGACGGTGGTGGGCTTGTCACATGCAGCCAAGCTGGCGGTCACGAGCAGCGCAGCGAAAAAGTGGGAGTGGTTCATAACAAATCCTATTGAAGTAAGTAAAAGGGAGAACTACAAGATTAGCGTAGGCGCTTGCACCGAACAACTCGGTGCGCTGGCGAACACAGTGGCTGATTCAGCTTCATTGAGGCCGCACCTCGCCCAGCATCTGGTGCGGATCGACCCATGCATCGAACTGCTCTGTCGTCACCGCGCCGAGGGCCAATGCCGCCTCGCGCAGCGTGGTGCCGTGATCGTGCGCGCACTTGGCGATCTGTGCAGCGCGGTCGTAGCCGATGTGCGGCGCCAAGGCGGTAACGAGCATCAATGAGCCTTGCAGCAGCTGCTCGACGCGCTCCGCATTGACCCGCAGCCCAGCCACGCAATGGCGGTCGAAGCTGAGCATTGCATCGGCCAGCAGGCGCAGGCTGTCCAGCACATTCAGCGCGATCAACGGCTTGTAGACGTTCAGCTCGAACTGCCCCTGGCTGGCCGCGATGCCGATGGCCACGTCGTGCCCCATCACCTGCGCACAGACCATGGCCAGCGCCTCGATTTGGGTCGGGTTGATCTTGCCCGGCATGATCGAGCTGCCGGGTTCGTTCTCAGGCAGGCGCAATTCGCCCAGCCCGGCGCGCGGGCCGCTGCCCATCAAGCGGATGTCGTTGCCGATCTTGGTCAGCGCAATCGCCAACATTTTCAGCGCGGCGTGAAATGCGACCAGCGCTTCATGTCCGGCCATGGCGGCAAACAGGTTGTCTGCCTGCGACAGCGGCAGATCGAAGTGGCGTGCCAGCGTGGCCGCAACGCGCGAGCCGAACTCGGGATGGGTGTTCAACCCGGTGCCCACCGCCGTGCCGCCGATCGCCAGCGTGTGCACCGCTCCCAGCGCCTGCCGCAGCGCGCTTTGGCACAGCGCGAGCTGGGCCGCGTAGCCGCCAAACTCCTGACCCAGCGTGAGGGGCGTGGCATCCTGCAAATGGGTGCGGCCGATCTTCACAACGGACGCAAAAGCAATCGCCTTGGCCGCCAGCGCAGCCCGCAATTCGGTGAGCGCAGGCCCCAGCCGGTCGCGCGCTTCAAACGCCACCGCAAGATGCATCGCACTCGGGAACACATCGTTCGACGACTGCCCGAGGTTCACATCGTCATTTGGGCGGATGGCCACCGCCGTGGCCGCCGACAGGTCGTCACCAACCAGCGCCCGCGCGGCCAGATGCGCCACCACCTCGTTGACGTTCATGTGGCTTTGCGTGCCCGAGCCCGTCTGCCAGACCGACAGCGGAAACTGCGCATCGAATTCGCCTTCAGCCACCCGCAGTGCAGCCTCGGCAATCACCCTGGCGCGGGGCGCGCTCAACAAGCCGAGGTCGCAATTGACCTGCGCACCGGCCCACTTGAACCACGCCATCGCATGGATCACCTCCAGCGGCATGCGCTGCAGGCCGATCGCAAAGAACTGCAGGCTGCGCTCGGTTTGTGCGCCCCACAAAGCATCGGCGGGCACGTCGATGTCGCCGAAGCTGTCGGACACGGTGCGGGTGAGTGGGGTCGAATCGCTCATGATTTGCGCGCGCCTCGCTGCATCAGGCCGCGACAACTGGCCGCATGGCGCTCGGCGATGTCGCTGTCGCCAGTGTCGATCAGTGGAATCAACGCCGCCAGTGGATTCAGCAAAGCCAGCAACAACGACGCGGCCACTTTGCCGCCGAGCTTCGCCTTGTCGAGCGAGACCAGGGGATCGGCGAAGCTGCCGCGCACATGCAACGGCGCGCGCAGCGTCAGTGGGCTGAAATCCTTCGGGCTGACAACCGCGCGCAGGTCCAGCGACTCGGTGGCCAGCGACACCGAGCCGTCGATCCAGACCGCCGAGTCGGTGGTGTCGATCACCATCACCCGCGGCCGCAGCGCACCTGCCGCCACATCCAGATCGGCCACCGCGCAGCCGAGCGGCAGGGCGTCGTCGTTTTTCAGCAGCACGCCCAGTGCCTGCGCCACGTCGATGCCGGCGGCTTCAATCACCAGGTGCGACACCGCGCCGCCCCTGAGCTCGGTGTGCACGCGTCCGTTCAGGCTGGCCAGGATGTCGGCAGTCGATCGGCCCTGACCTTGCAGGGTGGCGCGACCCTTCAAGCGGCCCGACACATAGGGCGGTGCATCGCCGCTGCGCGCCTGCCGAATCCAGCGTTCGAGCCGCACATCGTCCCAGCGCAGATCGGCGTTCCACAGTGCTTGCGTGCCGCGGCCGTCGAGACCGAGGCGACCACCCAGGCGGCCGTCTGCGGTGCGGGCATCGAGGCCCGTCAAACTAAGTACCCCGCCGCTTAATTGCAGGTGCGCACGCAACGGCCGCAGCGGCTCCAACAACGAGGTGTTGAGGTCGACCTCGGTGATGTCGATCAGCACGTTGGCGTTCATCACCCGCAACGCGGCGAGGTCGAATGGCCGCGCGGGCAACACCTTGCCAGGTGCCTTGACCACGGCCTTGAATGCGGCGGGGGCTTGTGTCGCCTGGTCGGCAGTGGAGGTGAGCGGCGTCGTGCCGACCACCGGCCCAAGATCGACCAGCGCAAGCCGCTTGCCGCCGAGACGACCGGTCAACACCGGCACCGTGCCGCCTGTCAGATAACTGAACGCGCCGTTCAGACGGCTGGCGCCGATGGTGGCGTCATCGATGCGCACCCGCCAATCGGCGCCCTGCCGCACCACGATGCCTGCGCTGCGAAAGGCGCCGGTGGTCGGCAAGGTGACACCAATCGGGTCACCGACTGCCGCCAGCGACGGCCCGCTCAGCTCGAACCGGCCGCCAAAGCCACCCAATTGCAATCCGTTATCGGTGCGCCCGTTCAGGCGCAGCCGCGCGCGGCCGATGGTGGCTTCAATCGTCAACGGCAGCGATGCGTTCGGCTCGCCGGTGACTCCCGGCACCGAGACGCCGGAGACCATGGCGTCGATCTTCACCGGCAAGGCGTGATAGCGGCCTGTAGCCACTGCCGTCAGCTGCCGATCGGCCAGCTTCAGGCGCGATTCGATTTCTGCATCGAGCACGCCATCGCGGTAGCGTACGGTGCCGTCACCGACTTGCAACAGACCAAATGTGGGCGCGCGCCACGGGGTGGCAACGGTGTCTACCGGCGCATCCACCGGCCCGAACTGCCAGGAGGCGCGGCCATCGGCCAGCCTCTCGATCTGGGCATCGAGCGCACTCGCCTGCAGGCGCTCGATGCGCAGCGGCTCGCCGCGCCAGGCGCGCCACAAATCGATGTAGCGCAGCCGCAGATCGACATCACGTGCAAGCAGCAGGTGCGGCGCCGAACTCCATGCAGCTGGCGCGATATCGAGCTGCGAGGTCTGCAGGTGCACACCCCCCAGGAAACGGATGCCGAACCCGGACGCCGCAGCCGCCGATGCTGCCTCGGCAGGTGCCGACAAGCGCACTCGGCGCTCCAACGATGACGACAGCGCCTGCGCCAGCGGCTGGGCCAGCAGCGGCCATGCGAGCCATTCGCCCAGCGCCACCACCGCGGCCAACAACACGATCGCTGCCGCCACGACCATCGGCCACCGACGCGGCACCGGGGCGCCCTGAGCCGCCATCAAAGCGCGTCGATGCGGCCGTGTTCGCCCATGCCGATCGGCCGCTTGGCAATCACCGACACCGCCGTGGCAAACAGATGCACCATTTTTGTATCGGCGGCGTCCCAGTATTCCGCGGCACTGGGGGTGAACTTCAGCAGTGTCAGGTTTTCCGAGTCGGTGCCGTCGGGAAACCAGGGCCGGGCCATCGGCGTCCACAGCCGCTTGATGTGACTGCGGTCGGGCGACAGATCACCGTGCCCGCAGAGCGACACATAAGTGCCGCGCTCGGCATCACAGAAGCTCAGATTCAGCGTCATCAACTGCTCGACCTTGGCCGATTCGCGGTCGGTGAAAAACCAGATCGCACCGTTGTCATCCATCTCCAGCGGTGCCATCGGTCGGGCCAGCAACGCGCCGTCGGCGTCCTGGCTGGTGAGCATCGCCACGCGGTCCATGGGCTGGATCAACGTCGCCAGTTTCTGCAACTCGGGGTTTGTTTGCGGGTGAATCTTCATCATGCGCTCCGAATGAAGCTGAGCAGGTCGCTGGTCAGCCTGTCCTTGTGGGTGGCGAAGAGGCCGTGCGGCGCGCCGTCGTATTCCACCAACGTCGAATTTGCAATGCCCGCGGCCGCTGCGCGCCCCGCCGCGTCGATCGGCACGGTCTTGTCTTCGGTGCCATGAATGATCAGAGTAGGCACCTTAAACGCCGCCAGATCGCGTCGAAAATCGGTGGTGGAAAAAGACTCTGCGCCGTCGAGCGTGGCTTTCAAGCTGGCCTGCATCGCAAGGCCGCGGGTCCATTCCAGCATTTCGGCGCTGACCGGATTGGAGAGCAGGCCCACCCCGTAGAAGTCCTTCGCAAAGCCGGCAAAAAACTTCGCGCGGTCTTCCTTGATGCCAGCGGCCATGTCGTCGAACACCGATTGTTCGGTGCCGTTCGGGTTGTCCGGCGCCTTCAACATGAACGGCACCACCGAGGACACCAGCACTGCTTTTGACACCTGCTTGCCCGCATGGCGCGACATGTAGCGCGCCACCTCGCCGCCGCCCATCGAGAAGCCGACCAGCACCGCGTCCATGGCGCCGGTCTGCTCGATCACCGAGGCCAAGTCGTCGGTTAGCGTGTCGTAGTCGTAGCCGGACCACGGCTGCGACGAGCGGCCGAAACCGCGGCGGTCATAAGCGATGGTGCGGTAACCGGCGTCGGCAATGGCCATGGCCTGGTCGTCCCAGCTATCGGAAGACAGCGGCCAGCCGTGCAGGAAGATCACAGGGCGGCCGGTGCCCCAGTCTTTGACGAAGAGTTGGGTGCGGTCGCCGGTGCTCAGAAAATTCATGATGGGTCCAATCAATGAGTGACTTGTCGTGACGACAGTTTTTGCGCACGACATCAGAAGGTCTGTCGGTCAAATCGGGACGGCGATGTAATCCATGGACTACGGCGCCCGCTGCCGCGGGGCGTCTGCGATGCGATGACGCACCGCAGACCCAACCCAGTCATTTGCTCAGGTGAGCGGCTCGCAAACGCAAGGCATTCGAGATCACCGATACCGAGCTCAGGCTCATCGCCAGCGCAGCCACCATCGGCGACAACAGCCAGCCGGTGAAGGGATACAGCACGCCGGCCGCCAGCGGTACGCCGAGTGCGTTGTAAACAAAAGCAAAGCCGAGGTTCTGCTTCATGTTCGCAATGGTCTCTTGCGAAATCGCGCGCGCCAGGGCAATGCCTCGCAAATCGCCTTTGACGAGGGTGACCTGCGCGCTGTTCATCGCCACGTCAGTGCCGGTGCCCATCGCCACGCCCACGTCGGCCTTGGCGAGCGCCGGCGCATCGTTGATGCCGTCGCCGGCCATCGCGACGATTCGGCCTTCGCGCTGCAGCCGGTCGACCAGCGCCAGCTTGTCGGCAGGTTTGACCTCACCGTGGATTTCGTCGATGCCGAGTTTTGATGCAACGGCCTTGGCAGTCGTCAGGCCATCACCGGTGGCCATGATCACGCGCATGCCGGACGCTTTCAGCGTGGCCAGCGCCTCCACCGTGCTGGTCTTGATCGGGTCGGACACGGCCAGCAGGCCGGCCAACTGACCATCGACCGCGAGCAGCATCACGCTCGCGCCTTCGGCCCGCAGCGACTCGGCCTGTGCCGTCAGCGCTTCGATCGAAACGTGCAGTTGCGTCATCAGCGCCGTGTTGCCCAGCGCCAGTTTTTTTCCAGCCACGTTGCCTTGCACGCCAATGCCGGTGCTGGACTCGAAGCCTTCGGCCTTTTCGAGCGCCAACCCGCGCTGGCGGGCGGCGCTGACGATGGCATCGGCCAACGGATGCTCGCTGCCCTGGTCGAGGCTCGCCGCCAGGCGCAGCACCTCGTCCTCGGCAAATCCGGTTGCAGGCACCACGCGGTCGAACCGGGGCTTGCCTTCGGTGAGCGTACCGGTCTTGTCGACGATCAGCGTGTCTACTTTGCAGAAATTCTCGATCGCCGCCGCATCACGGAACAGCACGCCTTGCGTGGCCGCCTTGCCGGTCGCGACCATGATCGACATCGGGGTGGCCAGGCCGAGTGCGCAGGGGCACGCGATGATGAGCACGGCCACCGCGTTGATCAGGCCGAACACCCAACTCGGCTCAGGTCCGAACACGCCCCACACCACGAAGGTCAGCAACGCAATGCCGACGACCGTGACGACAAAATAGCCGGCCACCTGATCGGCCATGCGCTGCATCGGCGCCTTGGACCGCTGCGCCTGCACGACCATCTGCACGATGCTGGCGAGCACGGTCTGCGAGCCCACCTTTTCCGAACGCATCACCAGCGCGCCGTTGGTGTTCAGGGTCGCGCCGATGAGCTTGTCACCGACGCGCTTGGTTACCGGCACCGGCTCGCCGGTCAGCATGGATTCGTCCACAGCGCTGCTGCCTTCAAGCACGACGCCATCGACGGGCACCTTCTCACCGGGGCGGACGCGCAGCGAATCGCCGACATGAACGTGGGTAAGCGGCACATCTTCCTCGGCCCCACCGGCGTTGATCCGACGCGCCGTCTTAGGTGCAAGCCCCAACAAGGACTTGATCGCCGCAGAGGTTTGCGAGCGCGCCTTGAGTTCCAGGATCTGACCGAGCAAGGTCAGCGAGATGATCACCGCAGCCGCCTCGAAGTACACCGACACCCGCCCCATCGAGATGAACGACGCCGGAAACACGCCCGGCGCCACCGTGGCCACAACACTGTAGACAAAAGCCGCCGAGGTGCCCAGGCCAATCAACGTCCACATGTTCGGACTGCGACGCACCACCGACTGCACCGCGCGCTCGAAGAACGGCCACGCCGCCCACAGCACGATAGGCAGCGTGAGCGCGAGCTCGATCCAACTCTGCGTGGCCATCTCGAACCATTGCAGGCGATGCCCTGCCATTGCCAGCACCGTGACGATGAAAGTCAACGGCAGCGTCCAGATGAACCGCCGTTTGAAGTCCCGCAGCTCGGGGCTCTCGCCGTCGTCAAGCGTGGGCATCTCGGGCTCCAGCGCCATGCCGCATTTCGGGCACGCGCCAGGATGATCCTGCCGCACCTCGGGGTGCATCGGGCAGGTGTAGGTCGCACCTTCGACTGCGGCCTCAGCTTCGGCTGGGCCAGCCGCAGCGTATTCGGTGGCAGGAGTCTGGGTGACCGCCGGTTTCGCGAGGTACTTTGCCGGGTCGGCCGCGAACTTGTTCTTGCAACCCGCGCTACAGAAATAGAAGTAGGTACCTTCGTGCTGCACCGTGTGCGCAGATTGCGTGGTGACGGTCATTGCGCACACCGGGTCTTTCAGCTGCGTCGGCTGTACCCCATCGGCGGTTACCGGCATTGGGTCTGCAGCACAGCAGCAAGACTGCACGGCCACGGGCTGAAGTGGCGCTGCAACCGGTGCGGGAGTGGACCCGCGGGTCTTGATGTCGTTCATCAGATTTTCCTTGCGCATGGGCAATGCGCCGGGCTTGATCGACGGTCCCGCTGCGGTCGGATCACTTTTGCGTGGCCAGCCAGCGATCGAACTGCGCGATCTCCTTCTTCTGCGCTGCGATGATTTTCCTGGCCATGTCTTTCATCACGGGCGATTTGCCGTGCGCCAGCTCCATCTCGGCCATGTTCACGGCGCCCTGGTGGTGCATCTTCATCATCATCGCGAAGTCTTTGTCGGTATCGCCAGACATCTGCATCGACTTCATGTTGTCCATGCCGGACATCATCGATTGCTTCATGTCGCCTGACCTGGCAGCACCATGGTGCATGGGGTCCATCGGCATGCTGGCCGCAGGCTCGATGATCTCGGCACCTTGCGCGGGCGACACGGCGACAAGGCACAGTGCTGACGCAGGGATGAGGATCGCGGCACGCACGACCAACGCAAATTTTGAGTTCATGAAGATCTCCAGAAGTGACATCACCCAATTCACGCTACACAGTCCGGCAACGACGCGTTGTAGGGCGACGCCGTTACAGGCCGTCGTCATTCGCCGCTTAGGCCCGGGCCCTCCAGCTGCCGCCTGCACCGACGAGGTCATTTGGCGAGCTGAATTTCGGTCACCACGAGAGCGCCGCCGGCCTTCTCGGCCTTGAACCTCACCTTGTCGCCGGGCTTGACCATGTCGAGCATCGCCGCGTCCTTGACCTGGAACAGCATCGTCATGCCCGGCATGTCGAGGTTCGTGATCTCGCCGTGCTTGATGGTGATCTTCTTCGTGTCCTTGTCGACCTTGCGAACTTCACCCTCCGTCATGTCCGCCGCAGGCGCCTGAGCCAGCACGATGTCCGTGCTGCGGTCGGACTGCGCGGAGGCGTCTGCTGGGGCCACGACGACCTGCCCTGTCATGCCGGCTTCGTAGTGGCCTGCCTGCAGGCAGGCGAAGTCGAAGGTGCCGGCTTTCGTGAAGTGCCAGATCAGCTCGCCCGTCTTGCCGGGCTCGATGCTGGCCTGGTTGGAGTCGGCGTGCTCCATCTCGGGGAACTTGAGCATCAGCGCGGCGTGTTCCTTCAGCTCCTGGATCGTGCCCAGCACCATCTCGTGCTTGAGCTTGCCCTCGTTGTTGAGCACGAAGCGAATCGTCTCGTTGCGTCTGGCCGCAACGCTTGCCGGCGGAGGCGCATGCTGTCGCTCATCGTGATCTCGACCGTGCGGTTGACCTTGTTCGGCTCGCCGGGTTCACCGAGCGCCGAGGCGTGGCTTTCGTGATTTGCGTGGGCTGCGTCGGTCTTCTTGTCGTGGTCCTCGTTGCCATGTGCGAAGGCGGCACTGCCGAGGGCGATGAGGCTCATCGCAACGAATTGGGGAAGGCTTTTCATGGAAGCTCCTTTCAAAGTGGTGGGGTGTGGGTTTGCAGCGATGAACCTCAGTGGCCCGTGTGTCCGACAGGCTTGCGGACCTGGACTTCGACTTCTTTCATGGGCATGTTTTTGGTGGGCATCGACTGGCCGCCTTCCGACTGGAAGCGCGCAGGCTCGGGCATGGCGCCCGTCCACTCGAAAGCCACGGTGCCCTTGGGGTGCTGGTACCAGCCGGGGTCCTTGTAGTCACCGGCCTTCTGATCTTTGCGCACCTTCACCATGCTGAACATGCCGCCCATTTCGACCGAACCCATCGGGCCCTCGCCCGTCATCATTCGTTCGGTGTTGTCGGGCAGCGGCATCTCCATTTCGGCCATGTCGGCCATGCCGCGCTCGGCCATCACCATGTAGTCGGGGATCAGCTGAGTGATCTGCTTGGCGATGCCTCGGTGATCGACGCCGATCAGGGTCGGCACGTTGTGCCCCATGGCGTTCATCGTGTGGTGGCTCTTGTGGCAGTGGAAAGCCCAGTCGCCTTCCTCATCGGCAAGGAACTCGATCTGCCGCATCTGACCCACCGCCACATCGGTGGTCACCTCGGGCCAGCGCGTCGTCTTCGGTGTCGGCCCGCCGTCGGTGCCGGTCACCATGAATTCGTGGCCGTGCAGGTGGATCGGGTGGTTGGTCATCGTCAGGTTGCCCATGCGGATGCGCACCTTGTCTCCTCTGCGCACGACGAGTGGATCGATGCCCGGGAACACGCGGCTGTTCCAACTCCACAGGTTGAAGTCGAGCATCGTCATGATCTTCGGCGTGTAGGCGCCAGGGTCGATGTCGTAGGCGTTGAGCAGGAAGACGAAGTCGCGATCGACCTCCTCGATCAACGGATGCTTGGCGCCCTTGGAAAGCGCGGGGTGCGTGATCCAGGTGCCCATCATCCCCATCGCCATCTGCGTCATCTCGTCGGCGTGCGGGTGGTACATGAAGGTGCCGGGGCGGCGCGCAATGAACTCGTAGACGAAGGTCTTACCGGGTTGGATCGCCGGCTGGTTGAGCCCCGCCACGCCGTCCATGCCGTTGGGCAGGCGCTGGCCGTGCCAGTGCACCGTCGTGTGCTCGGGCAGCTTGTTGGTGACGAAGATGCGCACGCGGTCGCCTTCGACCACCTCGATCGTCGGGCCGGGGCTCTGGCCGTTGTAGCCCCACAGGTGCGCCTTGAAGCCGGGCGACATCTCGCGCACCACCGGCTCGGCGACGAGGTGGAACTCCTTGACGCCGTTGTTCATGCGCCAGGGAAGCGTCCAGCCGTTCAGCGTGACGACCGGGTTGTAGGGCCGACCCGTGCCGGGCACGAGGGGTGGCATCGTGTCAGGCTGGCTCTGCGTCACCGGCTCGGGCAATGCAGCCATCGCCACGCGGCTGACGGAAGCTGCTGCAGCGGCGGCCGTGATGGCGCCGGCGCCTGAGAAGAAACTACGTCGTGAAAACATCTTGGTGGTCCTTGCGGTTCAATGCGCGGCCGAGCCACTGTCCAACGTGGACATGGCTGCGGCTGGCATTGCGGTCATGCTGGGAGTGCCGATCAAGGCCATGTCGAGGTCGGCCTGTGCAAGCCAGAAGTCGCGCAGCGCTTCGATGTAGCCGTTGACGCTGGTGATCTGCGAGCGCGCGTCGGCGAGCAGCTCGAACACGCCGATCAGCATGCCGTTGTAGCGAAGCTGGTTCTCTTCCGAAATGCGCTTCTTCAACGGCACGATCTCGTCGCGGAAGTGCCGCGCGATGTCGTAGTTGGTACGGTAGGCGGCGTAGGCGCCGCGCACTTCGCTGCGTGCGTTGATCGCGGTTTCCGCTGCCCGGTTAACCGACTGCATGTAGGTCGCCTCGGCTTTGGCAACACGGGTGCTCCCCCAGTCAAACAGCGGCAATTCGACGCTGATCGTGTAGCCGCGTTGCGTCGGCGCATCGTTGTACGAGTTGCGCACGGCTCCGACTTCCAGCACGTTGATGAAACGGGTCGCACGAGTCAGTCCGAGGTTCTTCGCGAGCCGCTCGGTGCCGAGCTTGGCGGCCTGCACGTCCAGGCGCTGCGCCATCGCGGTCTGCTCGATCTCGGGCAGGTCGTTCGGTGCTTTCGGCAGATCGGGCAGGCGCTCGGGCAGGAGGAACTGCGTCTGCGTGCCCCACAGACCCATCAGCCGCGTCAGGCGCTCGCGTGCCGCGCTGCGCGCCTGGTCGGACCGCGCGACATTCAATGCCGCATCAGCGTAGAAACTCTGTTCGCGCGCCTGCTGCAGCTTGTTCCAGTTGCCAACCTGCGCTTGTCGGCGCGCCAGCTCGGCCCCGGCTTCGGCAGCGGTCTGCACCTGCAGCATGTAGCGCTGCGTTTCGTCGGCAGCGACCGCGAGGATGTAAGCCTTGCGTGTCTCGGAGGCCAGCGACAACATGCTGAGTGCGACAGCACTGCGTGTCTGCTCGAAGCGTCGCGACTCAATCTGGTTCACCATCGGCAGCATCAGAAGCCGTGCCAGGTTGAACTGGATGCTGCGGTCGATCTCGACGCCGGAGCCTTGGGTCAGGCGACCAAAACTAAAACCAGGGTTGGGCAGGCTGCCAGCCTGCACCCTATCGGCTTCGCTGATGCCGAGTTCACTGAACGACACCTGCAGGCCCCGGTTGTTCAGCAGCGCGATTTGCACCGCATCGTCGGCCGACAGCGGCTGTTCGAGCAACTGCGTCACACGCTTGTCGATGGCAACGCGGTCGGCGTCGCTGCGGGCCCAGGTGATCTGCTTGCCGAGCCGGTCTTTAGCGACTTGCTCGACGGGGCCGAAGCCGCCGTCGGTGCTGAACGACGCGCAGCCGCTCAGCGCCACCACCGCGAGTGCAGCCAGGGCAAGGCGGCTGTTGGAGAAAGGACAGGATTGCATGTCAATCGCCTCACTTCATCTCGTGGCCAGCGTGGCCAGCCGATGCGGGCGTGGCGGCGGGTGCGGGTTGAGACGCTGCCGGTGCAGCTGGCCGCGCGGTATCGGGCTTGCGCGCTTCACGTGCATAGGCCCGCCAGCCTCCGCGCTGGTGAACCAGCTCATTGGAGTCGCGCCAAGGCGCAAGCGGCTGCTCGGTGTGCCCCTGATAGCCCGTGAAGGGTGATCGGTACAGCGCAGCGGGCACAACGGCCTTGGCGTCTGAAGGACCCGACATCGCAGGGTCCGCAGATCGGGGCGGCGCCATCGTCACCTGCGCAGCAGCGGCAAAAATCGGCAGGGCACAGGCAGCCCATGCCGACAAGCGTCGGGCCATTGGAATTGAAAACATCGGAAACCTCGTCTCGAACACCTAGGGCTGTGAGCCCTTGGCAAGGGTCCATGAATTGCACGCGCAGCGGCGCAACGCAACGGCGCAGCGCAGACGCGTACAGCGCCGGTCAGACGAGGTGAGTTCGGGGAGGTCTGTCTGGCCCGTCGGTCAGGAAACCGATCACACCGATGGAGAAGAAGTGCGTCGGTGGGGCGGCGGGTGCCGCATCCGCAAACACCAGCGCCGCGGCGGGCAGCCCAGCACCCGCGCAGCAGGCGGCACAGGCGCTGCATTTGAACTTCGAAGTGCCTGCGCCATGGTGATGGCCAGCCGACGCGGTAGGGGCCGCCACTTCACTGTGGTGAGCAGGATCTGGGTGGTCAACGGCAGCCACCACCGCCGTTGACAAGAACACCACGGGCACTTGATCGTGGCCAGCGCTGCAATTGAGCATCGTCGCGGCAGCGTAACCCTGCAGCGGCAGGGCCAGCAGCAGCAACCACACCAGCAGGTGACGAAACCTAATCAACATAACCGCAGTTTAGGCGCTGTGAAAATCCGATTATCTGAACAAGTCAGCGACGCGCAGCCGCCGCGTCGTCGAGCCCGGTGTCGGTGGATTCGAACGTCTGGTTGTCCGCGGTGTCGTCGATCAGCTCCTCGGTGACTAAGCGGCCGTAACGTTGCGCAGCCACCGCTTTATAAGTGTGCGCCACCGCATCGACCTTGTCGACATGGGCCTGCTCTGGTGCGTGCACCACCAGAAAGCTGCAGCCTTCCTGCGCCAGTTCGCGGTGCGCCTTGATCAGGTTCAGATCCTGGCCGATAGCCGCCAGCGGGCTGGCCTTGGCCACCTCGGCATCGACCTGGGCGATCATTTCCGCCGGGGTGTAGCGCACCATTTCCGACGCGGCAAAGCCCTGCTCGCCGAGCGCTGTTTCGGCCGCCTGCAGATTGGCGGCCGTGCGGAACGTGACGACGACGTGGCCGACGGGTTTGAAAACACCGAACGACTCGGGGATGTTGTGTTTGTCCATGTCTGCCTCCTGGGCGCGCCAACCAAAATGGTTGCCACTGATGATATTCACCACATTCTTTTCAACGTCGGCCCGGTGTCCAGTCGGACAAGCCCGTGCTCATCGGTCAGCCAATGCCGATGTCAGGAGGCGTGGGGTGGCTCAATAGGGTGGAAGGCTTTACGCCGCCTGCAGCAGAAACTCGACCTTGATGGCCACGTAGGGAAACTCCAGCTGGCCCGCCTCGGTGCGGCTCAACACCCCTGCCAACAGCAACGCCGTGAGGTCGGTGTGCACGGCCTTGACGTCCCTGTTGACCCGACGCGCGGCCTCACGGACAGTGACCGGTCCGGCGCCGCACATGGCCTTCAACAGCTCCCAGCGTTTGGCGGTCAGCACCCTCCACAACAACTCGGGGCTGGCGAACGAAATGCGGTCGGCTTTCTGCGGCTTGCCTGTCTTCCAGGCCTGCGCAAAGTCGGCCATCGATGCCTTGGGGGGACGAACATCAAGCGTCACAGTCTTCACGGTTGATCCTTTCGATGTCACGTTGAAAAGCGGTCAGCAATTTCTCCACTGTCTCAAACGCATACCGGGCCCGTCTGCCACGGAAGTGCCTGTGATCGCCCTTGCCTGCCTCGTTGTCGTACCGGAGAACGCCCAGGCCATCCACGACATAAGCAAGTCTGTACTTATACAAATGCGTCGAACCGGGCAGACGCGCAGGAAGTTGCCAGAGCACCAGTTCCGCGAAGGCAGATTCGCTGAAAGAAATGCGACAACGGAACAATTCCGCAGCTTTCATGTTGGGAACATTGACAACAAAGAGTCATGTTGTCAGTGAAAACAACGACCGCTGTTGCTGCGTTGACGCATGTCCAGAAACGGCTGGTACGCGACAAGAAATTCGTCCCTCACTCCCCGGCCACCCTCACCACCAACTTCCCGAAGTTTTCCCCTTGCAGCAGCCCGATGAAGGCCTGCGGCGCGTGCTCCAGGCCATCGACGATGTCCTCGCGGAACTTGACCTTGCCTTCGGCCAGCCACTGCCGCATCGGAGCCAGAAACTCAGGCTGCCGACCCTCGTAGTCGAAGATGATGAAGCCCTGCATGCGGATGCGCTTGACCAGCAGCGCACGGGTGAGCGCGGGCAGGCGGTCAACGTTGGACGGTGTGCCAGCGCCGCTGTACAGCGAGATCAGCCCACACACCGGCACGCGGGCGTGGGTGTTGAGCAGCGGAAGCACGGCGTCGAAGACAGCACCGCCCACGTTCTCGAAGTAGACGTCGATGCCCTTCGGGCAGGCTGCGGCCAGTTGTGCAGACAGGTCTGGCGCGCGGCGGTTCAGGCAGGCGTCGAAGCCGAGTTCATCAACGACGAAACGGCACTTGTCGTCGCTGCCAGCAATGCCCACCACACGGCAGCCGTGGATCTTCGCGATCTGCCCGACCACCGCGCCAACCGCGCCGCTGGCGGCTGCCACCACCACCGTGTCGCCGGCTTTCGGCTGGCCGATGTCCATCAGGCCCATGTAGGCGGTGAAACCGGGCATGCCCAGCACGCCGAGTGCGAGCGACGGGTGTGCCACGTCGGCGGGCAGCTTTGTCAACCCGCTGCCGTCGGACAGTGCGTGATCCTGCCAGCCGGTGTAACCCATTACCTTGTCGCCGAGCTGGAAACCCGGATGCTGCGATGCGACGACTTGCGACACCGCGCCGCCCGTCATCACTGCGCCCAGCTGCACGCACGGTGCGTACGACGGTGCGTCGTTCATCCGCCCGCGCATGTACGGGTCGAGCGACAGGAACACGGTGCGCAACAACACCTGCCCGGCAACGGGCACAGGCACCGCGGTTTCTTCGATGCGGAAATGCTCGGGTGCAACAGGGCCGCTCGGGCGTGCAGCAAGAACGATGCAGCGGTTGACGTTCGGGCTTTGAGGCATGGCGAGCTCCT